>JBOGGP010000339.1:0-2447 GCA_050744105.1 Acidimicrobiales bacterium | reverse complement strand
TTCGACCAGCTGGCCAACAACGCCGACCGGAAGGCCGGCCACTGCCTGGTCGACCGCGACGGCCACGTCTGGGGCATCGACCACGGGTTGTGCTTTCACCCTGATCCCAAGCTGCGGACCGTCATCTGGGACTTCGTCGGCGAGGCGATCGACGACGCCCTGCTCGAGGACGTGGCCCGGCTGGCGCGGACCTCCCTCCCCGAGGCGCTGGCCACCCACCTGAGAGGCGACGAGGTCGACGGGTTGGCGGCCCGGATCCGTGACGTGGTGCGACGGCGCCGCTTCGCCCCCCCCCAGACCGGGAATCCCTACCCGTGGCCGCTCGTGTGACCAGGCCGGTCGGTGTGACCAGGCCGGTCGGAGGGTGGCCGGATGCCTGCACGCCCGGTTGGTCTGATAGGTTGCTCGGGCTCGCCAGCGAGAAGGCAAGGGAGACCCGGAGGTGCCCACGCAGGACGAGGTTCGGCTGGTGCTGCCGGCAATGCCCGAGTACCTCCGCCTGGCCCGTGTCACGGCCGCCGGGCTGGCCAGCCGGCTGGACTTCACCGTCGACCAGGTCGAGGATCTCCGCCTGGCCATCGACGAGCTCTGCTTCACCCTGACCGGCGACCAGGGTCGGCCGGGCGGGACCGTCGAACTGCGCTACACGCTCGGGGAGGACTTCCTGGCCGTGGAGGGCACCGGCCGCTTCGATCCGGGCACCAGGACCGCCCCGGCGGAGCGATCGGAGCTCTCGGAGCTGATCCTGGCCGCTCTGGTCGACGAGCACGAGATCTCCGGCGACGGAGACGGCCCACGGTTCAGCCTCGTCAAGCGGAGGGCCACGCCGGGCGAGCACGACCGGACAGAATGAGCGCCGACCCTGACGGGCGGGAGGCGCTCAGGGACAAGTTCGTCGAGTACGCCCGGGAGAGCTCCACGGCTGTCAGAGACGAGCTGGTGGCCGCCCACCTGGGCTTGGCCGAGTACCTGGCCCGGCGCTTCGCCAACCGGGGGGAGCCCATCGACGACCTGGTGCAGGTGGCGTCGCTCGGGCTGCTCAAAGCAGTCGGGCGCTTCGACCCGGGCCGGGGCGTGGAATTCTCCACATACGCCACCCACACCATAGTCGGTGAGCTGAAGCGCCACTTCCGGGACAAGGGCTGGGCCGTCAGGGCGCCCCGGCGCATGCAGGAGCTGTACCTGCGACTGGGCAAGGTGGTGGCCTCGCTCGGCCAGGAGGTGGGCCGCTCACCCACCATCGCCGAGCTAGCCGCCGAGGTGCAGGTCTCGGAGGAGGAGGTGCTCGAAGCGCTGGAGGCGGGCCAGGCCTACCGCTTCACCTCCCTCGACGCACCGGCCGGCGGCGACAACGACGGGGAGAGCCTCGGCTCCCGCCTGGGCGAGGAGGACCCCGGCCTCGACGGCGCCGAAGGGCGGGCCACGCTCTCCCCGCTGCTCAGCCGGCTGCCGCCCCGGGAGCAGATGATCCTGCACATGCGCTTCTTCGAGGGCCTGACCCAGTCCGAGATCGCCAGCCGGCTGGGCATCTCCCAGATGCACGTCTCCCGCCTGCTGGCCCGCAGCATGGCCCAGCTGCGCTCGGTGGCGGGTGCGGCCACCTGAGGGCCGGCACCGAAGGAGGTGCGCCTACTTCTGATCGTCAACTCGTCGGCGTCGTCGGTGACGGCCCGCACCCGGGTGGTCATCCACAAGGCCCTGGCCGCCGACCACGACGTCACCGTCTCGCCGACCAGCCGCCGCGGCCACGCCACCCGGCTGGCCCAGGGCGCGGTCGCCGACGGGGTGGACGTGGTGGCGGTCCTCGGCGGCGACGGCACCCTCAACGAGGCGGCCAACGGCCTGGCCCGCTCGCCAACTGCCCTGGCCGTCCTGCCCGGGGGCTCGACCAACGTGTTCGCCCGCACGGTGGGCATCGCCAACGACCCCGTCGAGGCCACCGGCCAGTTGCTCGGCGCCCTGGCCCGGCGCTCGGTCCGGACCGTCAACCTGGGCTCGGTCAACGGGCGCTATTTCCTGTTCCACACCGGGATCGGCTTCGACGCCGCCGTGGTGGCCCGGGTGGAGCGGCGGGCCGAGCTGAAGCGCTACGCCGGCCACCCCCTCTTCGTGTGGGCGGCGGTGGCCACGTGGGCCCGGCACTACGACCGGGCCCGGCCTCACTTCAGGGTCGAGGTCCCCGGCCGCGCCCCGCCGGTGGAGGGCTACCTCTCGCTGTGCCTCAACACCAACCCCTACACGTACCTTCGCGACCGGGCGCTGCACGTGGCTCCTGGGACCGGTCTGGACACGGACCTGGCCCTGGTGACCTTGCGCAGCCTGGACCTGAAGGTGCTCGGTCCCCTGGTCCTGGCCGCCCTGCGGGGCGGTCGCGGCCCTGGTCTGGGCGGCGCAGCCGGGGTCAGCTCCCTCGGTGCGGTGACCGAGGCGGTGATGACGGGGAGGGC
>JBOGGP010000338.1:0-2450 GCA_050744105.1 Acidimicrobiales bacterium | reverse complement strand
GCCAGGTTGCCGATCAGCCGCCCGGCCCGGCCCCGGACCAGCTCGGCGATGTCAGGGTTTTTCTTCTGGGGGAGCATGGAGCTGCCGGTGGCGTAGGCGTCGGCGATGCGGCAGAAGCCCCACTCCTCGCTCGACCACATGACGAGCTCCTCACCCACGCGGGACAGGTGCACGCCCAGCAGCGCCAGGTCGAAGCACGCCTCGGCCACGAAGTCGCGGTCGGACACGGCGTCGAGGGAGTTTTCGAAGCGGGCGGAGAAGCCGAGGTCGGCGGCCACGCTGTCGGGGTCGAGGGGCAGCGACGAGCCGGCCAGGGCGCCGGCCCCGAGCGGGCACACGTCGAGGCGCCGGCGGGTGCCCACCAGGCGGTCGACGTCGCGGCCGAGGGCCCAGCCATGGGCCATGAGGTGGTGAGCCAGCAGCACCGGCTGTGCCCGCTGCAGGTGGGTGTACCCAGGCAGGTAGGCGTCCTCGGCCTCCCGGGCCCGGGACAGCAGGACCCGCTGGAGGTCGACCACGGCGCCGGCGATCGAGCCCAGCTCCCGCCGGGTGAACAGCCTCAGGTCGGTAGCCACCTGGTCGTTGCGGCTGCGCCCGGTGTGCAGGCGCCCGCCCGCCGCTCCCGCCATCTCGGTCACCCGGCGCTCGACGGCGGTGTGGATGTCCTCGTCGTCGGGGCGGAAGGCGAAGGTCCCTGCCGCCAGCTCCTCGAGCACCCGCTCCAGGGCGGCCAGCAGGATGGCGGCGTCCGCCTCGGAGAGCAGGCCGACCCGCAGCAGCCCGCGGACGTGGGCGCTCGATCCGGCCACGTCGTCGACAGCCAGGCGCTGGTCGTAGGCCAGGCTGGCCGTGTACTCGAGCAGCTCGGCGGCCGGGCCCCCACCGAAGCGCTCGGCCCACAGCGTCACGTCCCCCTCCCCTGCCCCTCCCCGGTCCCCTCCTGCGGGGCGGCCCGGGCGCTCACCTGGCGGGTGGCCCACGTCTCCACCCCGAGCCCCCACAGACGCACGAAGCCGGCGGCGTCCTGGTGCCGGAAGCGGTCGGCGGCCTCGTACGTGGCCAGGGCGTAGTCGTAGAGGCCCACCTCGCTGCGCCGCCCGGCCACGATGCAGCGCCCGGGGACCTCGCAGCGCAGGCGTACGTCCCCCGTCACCCATCGCTGCGTCTCGGACACGAAGGCGTCGAGGGCCGCCTTGAGGGGGGAGAACCACATCCCGTCGTAGACCAGCTCGGCATAGCGCGGCTCCAGGCGGGCCTTCTCGTGGGCCAGGTCTCGCTCCAGGGTGAGATCCTCCAGGTCGGCATGGGCCATGAGCAGGGCGAGGGCGCCGGGGCACTCGTAGACCTCCCGGCTCTTGATCCCCACCCGGCGGTTCTCCACCATGTCGATCCGGCCCCAGCCGTAGCTGCCCACTATGCGGTCCACCTCCCCGACCAGGGCCGGCAGGCCGAGACGCCGGCCGTCGAGGGCCACGGGCAGGCCCTGCTCGAAGGTGACGACGATCTCGGTCGGCTCGGTGGCGGTAGGCGTGGTGAGCTGGTACACGTCCTCGGGGGGCTGGACCCAGGGGTCCTCCAGCACGCCGCACTCGATGGTGCGACCCCACAGGTTCTGGTCGATGGAGTACGGGCTGGCCTTGGTCACCGTGACCGGGATCCCCCAGCGCTCGGCGTAGTCGATCGACTGCTCCCGGGTGAGGCCCCAGCCCCGCACCGGGGCGATGGTCTCCAGGTCGGGGGCCAGCGCCCGGGTGGAGACCTCGAAGCGGACCTGGTCGTTGCCCTTGCCGGTGCAGCCGTGGGCCACGGCGTCGGCGCCGAAGGTGCGGGCCGCCTCCACCAGGTGCTTGACGATGACCGGCCGCGACAGCGACGAGATCAGCGGGTACTTGCCCTCGTACTTGGCGTTGGCCCTAATGGCCGGGGCCACGAAGTCGTCGGCGAACTCCTGGCGCAGGTCCAGCACGACAGCCTCGACCGCCCCGGCGGCCAGGGCCCGGGCCTTGATGTCGTCCCAGTCACCGCCCGCCCCCCCGGAGCCGAGCTGGCCCACGTCGGCGGCCACGGCGATGACCTCGACGCCCAGCTCCTCGCCCATCCACTTGACGGCCACCGAGGTGTCCAGGCCCCCGCTGTAGGCCAGCACGACACGCTTCGCCATCGGCAATTTCCCTTCGTTGGTAACGGTAGCGGATCAGAGCCCGGCGAGGGCGGTCAGGCGGCGGGCCACCTCGGCGCCGCCGGTCTCCTCGGAGGCGACGACGACGAGGGTGTCGTCGCCGGCCACGGTGCCCACGATGCCGGCCTCGTTGGCCCGGTCGAGTGCGGAGGCCACCACGTGGGCCGAGCCAGGCGGGGTGCGCACGACCACCACGTTGCCAGACACCGACACCTCGACCACCCAGTCGCCCAGGACGCGGCGCAGGTGGTCCTCGGGAGCCACCCGGTCC
>JBOGGP010000337.1:0-2465 GCA_050744105.1 Acidimicrobiales bacterium | reverse complement strand
GGCTTCCCCAAGCTCGCCGTGTCGTGGGTACTTCCCGTCCAGGCCCCTCCGGCCCTGCCCGGCCCCGGCCAGCCCGCGTCCCTGCCGGCGGACACGGTTGGCGGCCTGACCGCCGAGCTCGACGCCCTCTCCGGCCAGGCTCGCTCCGGGGGACCTCCAGTCCCGGTGTCCCTCCAGGTCGACCCCCAGACCATCGCCGCCCTGGCGTCCACCGGCCCGGCGGCCAAGGCGTCGGTCTCCGCCCTGGCGTCGTTGGTGTCGGGGGGCGACGACCAGGTCCTGCCCAGCCCGTACGTTAACCTCGACTACCCGGCCATGGAAGCGGCCGGCCTCGACCGGGAGGTGAGCGCTCAGATGAGCGCGGGGGTGGCGGAGCTGCACTCGCTCCTCGGGGCGGGCGTGGCCCCCGGGGCGTTGGCGGCCGCCGGCCCGCTCGACGCCGGTACCGGGGCCGACCTGGTGGCTGGCCACCACGTCAGCCACCTGGTGGTGCCGGCCGAGGACCTGAGCCCGCTGCCCAACGCCGATCTGGTGCAGACCTTTGCCCACCCCACGCTGCTCGACCAGGGCGGGGGGCGGGCCCAGGTGATGGCGGCAGACGGCGCCCTCCAGCAGCACTTCACCGGCACCGGCGACCAGGTGCTCCAGGCCAACCAGCTCCTGGCCGAGCTGGCCATGATCGACACCGAGCAGCCCGGGTACCAGCGGGGTGTGGCCGTCCTCACCCCGCCGTCGTGGGCCCCGCAAGGCCCGTTTCTCTCCACCGCGCTGGCCGGCATGGCCGCCAACCCGCTTCTCCAGGCGGTGACCGTCGACCAGCTCTTTTCCACCGTGCCCCTGGCCGCCGGGCCCGGTGGGGTTTCGGGCCAGCCTCTCAGCCGCAGCCTGGTCGGGCCCCGGGCCGCCCCGGCCCTCGACGCCCCCGCCATCCGGGACGCCCGGGCCCAGCTCGACGCGGTGGCGGCCAGCTTCCCCGATGCCGCCCCCGCCACCAAGGCCCTCACCAACCGCCTGCTGGTGGCCGAGTCGGCCGACCTGCCCGGTCACCAGCGCAGCCAGGCGCTGGCCTCGCTCTCGGCCGCCCTCCTCCAGAGCCTGGGCCGGGTCCGGGTCAATCCCGGGGAGTCGATCACCCTCACTGCCCGGGACGGCAACCTCCCGGTCACGGTGCTCAGCTCGGCGCCGGGGCCGGTGCGGGTCCAACTGACCCTGAGCAGCCAGAAGCTCGCCTTCCGGTCTTTTGCCTCCCCGGGCGGCGACTGCCGGTCGCCCGACCCCACTTCGGTGGTGTGCGCCCTCACCCTGACGCTACCGGCCACCACCCTCAAGGTCCCGGTGGTGACCAGGACGAGCGGGGTGTTCTCCCTGGCCCTGGCCGTGCGGTCGGCGAACGGCGGCGTCGTCATCACCGAGGCTCGCTACGCCGTGCGCTCCAGCGCCGTCTCCGCCGTGGCCGTGGCCCTCATGGCCGGCGCCGCCCTGCTCCTCGGCGTGTGGTGGGTGAGGGACCGCCGCCACGGCCGCCGGGCCCGCCAGCTGGTGGACCCCGACCGGCTGGCCGATCCCGACCGGCTGGCCGATCCCGACCGGCTGGTGGACCCCGACCGGCTGGTGGACCCCGACCGGCTGGTGGACACCGACCAGGTTGGCGAACCCGTCCGCGCCGGCGCGGCCCGCCCCGACGGGCATCCCCGGCGCCGGCGGAGGGGGGCGGAGGTGGGCGGGGTGGAGGCCCGAGACGGGGAGGAGGGCGGTGACCCGGTGGTGGCCGATTTCTTTGCCACCGAGGCCCCCGAGCTGGGCCGCCCCCGGCCGGCGGCGCGCCGGGGGTGAGCCGGCGGCACCAGGACGAGCGACCCGGACCCCGCCACAAGCCGCGCTACGGCCCCGCCCAGGACTACCGGTCGGCGGCCACCCCCGCCGGCACCACCCCCGCCGGCACCACCCCCGCCAGGGACGTCTCCCCGCCACCGCCGGACCCAACGGCCCACGAGATCGAGGCCGCATCGGAGGCAGCGGAGGGTCCCGGCCCGGCTGGCCAGCCACCGGTGGGCCAGACGGCCGCCGGCGCCGCCGGCGCCGACCTGCTGGCCGGCATACCTCCGCCGCCCGCTCCCCTGCCATTCGTCCGGGTGAGCTCGTCGGTCCGCATCCTGCCTCCCGGCAGCCAGCCTCCCTCCCCGGCGCCGTCCCGGCCGTCAGCGCCCACCACCCTGAAGGCGGCCGGGGCCCGCCACGGCGTCCTGCCCTCCATCCCGCCCCCCCGCCGGGAGTCGTCGCCCCCCCGTCCCGGGGTGCCCTCGGACCAGCCGGTCGTCGTGCCACCGCCGCCCGAGGGCCCCCCGGTCGAGCCACCTCGCCGGCCGGTCTCCCCCCCCCCGCCGCTCCGGCCGCCGGCCGGCAGGACCAGACCCACCGGACCGGCCCCCCGCCCGGCCACCCCGGCCCCCCGCCCGGCCCCTGCC
>JBOGGP010000336.1:0-2481 GCA_050744105.1 Acidimicrobiales bacterium | reverse complement strand
CCCCCCGGCGCCGGCGGCCGGGCCCGGCCGGAGCCAGCCGATCCCTACCGGACCTGCTTCGAGCGAGACAGGGACCGCATCCTGCACTCGAGCGCCTTCCGGCGGCTGGCCGGCAAGACCCAGGTCTTCGTCTTCCCTGCCGACCACCAGCGCACCCGCCTGACCCATGCCCTGGAGGTGGCCCAGGTGGCCACCGCGGTGGCCCGGGCCGTCGGTCTCAACGTCGCCCTGGTGGAGGCCATCGCCCTCGGTCACGACTGCGGGCACGGGCCCGGTGGCCACGCCAGCGAGGAGGCCCTCGACCCCATGGTGGAGGGGGGCTACGACCACGCCGTGTGGGGGGCGGACGTGGTGCTTTCCCCGCTCAACCTGTGCCTGGAGACCCTCGACGGGGTCCGCAACCACAGCTGGTCCCGTCCCGCCCCGGCCACGCCCGAGGGGGTGGTGGTGAGCTGGGCCGACCGCTGCGCCTACAGCGCGCACGACCTGGAGGACGCGGTGACCGCCGGCATCGTCAGCGTCGACGACCTGCCACCGGCGGTGAGCGAGGTGGTGGGCCGCACCCGCTCCTCCCAGCTGCGGGAGTTCATAGCCGCCCTGGTGGGATGCGTCCGTGACCACCAGGTCGTGGGCATGGACACCGACCACGCCGCCGCCCTGGGGGCGCTGCGCGGCTTCAACTACGAGCGCATCTACAGCCGGCCGGCGTCGGTCGCCCAGGCCGGCGCCGTGGTCGCCGTGCTGCGGGCCCTCGTCGAGGCCTTCGCCGAGCGACCCCACCTCCTGCCCGGCGCCGCCGCCGGCGGAGCCGACCCTCTCCGGCGGGCGGTCACCTACGTCGGGGGCATGACCGACCGCTTCGCCTTCGAGACCGCCAGCACCCTGCTCGGCTGGCCGCCGGAGCGGCTGCCGCGCGGCGTCTGAGGCGGCAAGGGCACAGATCCTCGGGACCGCTAGTCCTGGGACCGCTGATCTTGGGACCGCTGATCTTGGGACCGCTAGTCTTGGGAAACGGTGGTGGCTCTGGACACGAACCCCCTTGGCCTGCTGACCCAGGCGCGCCTGGCGCCGGGCCCCCTCCTGGTGGTGGGCGCCGGCCTGGTCTGGTACCTGCGGGCCTGGCGCAGGGTCCCGGGCTGGCCGGTGGGGCGCGTCGTGGCGTGGTGCACCGGGACCGCCGTGGTGGCCGTGGCCACCCTGTCGGGCCTGGCGTCGTGGGACCAGGCGAGCTTCGCCGCCCACGGGGTGGTCGACATGATGGTCGCCCTGGTGGCACCGGTGTTCCTGGCCCTCGGAGCCCCGCTGGCCCTGGCCGGCCAGGCGGGTGGTACCCGGTGCCGCCTGGCCCTCGACCGGGTCGCCGCCCACCCCCTGACCCGGGTGGCCACCCATCCGGCGCTCGCCTGGATCGTCTTCGGGGCATCGCTGTTCGCCCAGTACTACCTGCCGCTCTTCCCCTCGGCCCGCAGCCACCAGGTGCTCCTGCAGCTCGGGCATCTCGAGCTGCTGGTCGCCGGGTGCCTGCTGGTGTGGCCGGTCGTCGGCGTGGACCCCCTGCCGGCGCGCCTGGGGCCGGGCCGGAGGGCCGCCAGCGCCCTGCTGATGGTGCCTTTCTACACCGTGTTCGGTATGGGCCTGGACAGCTTCACCCACCCGGCGGCCACTGGCGTCAGCGCCGCCGACGTCCACGTGGCCGGCGACGTCATCTGGTCCGCTGGCGAGGTCATCGGGCTGGCCGTGGCCGTGGGGATACTCGGCTGCTGGTTGCGCCTCGACCTCCGCGCCACCCGCCAGGCCGAGGCCGTCGACGAGGAAAACCTGGCCATGCAGGCCGCCATCTGGCGGGTCAGCCGCCTGCTGGCCAAGCCCGAAGCCGTCCAGGAGGCGGAGCGGGCGGCCACCGTAGAGGCGGGGACCATCCCGGTGTCGGGCCGACCGGCGGGGTCACCGCCTCGCAGGACCTGAACAGCCTCGTCACCGAGGGCGTCGGTCGCTCACCGGCCGTGGGGGTTCCGCCAGGACTTGGCCTTGCCCCTGGCAGCCAGGGCCGACAGGGCGTCGTTGTACGCCCGCAGCTCCTCGGAGGGCAGGGGGGTCGCCCCGTCCCCGCCCCCGCTCGACCCGACGCCCCGGGCGCCGTCGGGGTCCCCCTGGCCCCCGTGGTCCCCCTTCGCCCCCACGGCAACCTCCTCGCCCGGCCGGTGCCCGACCAGGACCGCCGGCGCCCCCGCCCCGGAGGCCGGTCCCAGCTCGGGAAATGCCCTGGCCAGCTCCGGGAACGTCCTGACCAGCTCCGGGTGGGCCTGGAGCTCACGGCGCAGCAGCTCCTCGTCGAAGGCCACCGGGTTGGCCCGGCCCCGGCGGCGCCGCTCCTGCCGGCGTGCCTCGACCTCGGCCGGGTCCTCCTGGACCAGCTGCCACCATCCGACCACCGCCACCAGGGCGAAGGCCGGCCACTCGGCCGAGTAGACGTAGCTGAGG
>JBOGGP010000335.1:0-2482 GCA_050744105.1 Acidimicrobiales bacterium | reverse complement strand
GCCCCACGCCCTGCGCCGGCCCCACGCCCTGCGCCGGCCCCATGCCCCGCCGGCCCCACGCCCTCGGCGCCGGCGCCGGCGGGCGGGGCGGGCCCTACAGCCGGGCCGCCTGCACCGCCCGGCGGACCTCGTCGTCCAGGTGGCGGTGGACCTCCACGTTGGCCGCCCGGTCGGTGCGGGCCACGACCACACGCAGGCCCCGTCCCCGCCCACCGCTGCCAGCGCCGGCGTACACCTCGGCGGCCAGCTCTGCCTCCGTGGTGACCACCGTCGCCGGCACCCCGTAGGCCTCGGCCACGGCGGCCAGGTCGAGGCCGTGGGGCGTCGCCCACAGCCGCTCGAACACGGCGGGGGCCACGGCGCCGGCCTGGGGCAGGAACGAGAAGATCCCCCCACCGTCGTTGTCCACCACGACCAGCGTGCAGCCGGCTGGGCGCTCGGCGGCGTTGAACAGGGCGCCGGCGTCGTAGAGAAAGGCCAGGTCCCCGACCAGGCCTACGACAGGCCCCCCGGAGGCGGCCAGGGCCACTCCGAGGGTCGTCGAGACCACCCCGTCGATCCCGTTTGCCCCACGGTTGGCCAGCACCCGCAGCCCGCGGCGGGCAGTCGAAAACCACTCGACGTCGCGCACCGGCATCGACGACGACACCGTCAAGGTGCCGCCGGCGGGCATGGCGCCGACCACGCTGCGGGCGATGCCCGGCTCGGTCAGTCGAGGGCCCAGCCCGGCCAGGGCATCGTCGATCGCCCGCTGGGCGACGTCCTCGGCCCGCCGCCAGCGCGCCGCCCACCCTCCCCCGGCCTGGCCCCTGGCCCGGCGGGCGGCGGACACCGCCCGGCACAGGGCGGAGGGGTCGGCCACGACCACCCGGTCCACCCGGCGGGCCGGGTCGGCCCACTGGCCGTAGGGGTCGACGAGGACCTGCTCCACCTCCGGGCCGAGTCCCCCGAGCCAATCGCCGAGCACCCGCGACGCCCACGGTCGCCCGAGGCGGACGACCACCTCCGGCCGCCACCCGGCCACCTCGGGGACCCGCAGCAGGGCGTCGGCCGCCCCGACCGCCCCGGGGACCCGGCACCCAGACGCGGGGTCGGCCAGGACCGCCCAGCCGGTGGCCGCCCCCAGTGCCTCCACGGCGGCAGGGTCGCCGCTGCCGGCACCGGCCACCACCAGACCGGGCTCCCCCATGGCGGACAGGTCGGCCACGACGTCGTCGGGGGGAGGGGGGGCCTTCGCCACCGCCACCGAGTGCCACGGGCCGCCACCGGGGCGGCCGGCGGGCACCAGGGTGGCGGCCCGGGCAGGGTCACCGGCCAGCAGGGGCTCCCGGAAGGCCAGGTTCAGGTGCACCGGGCCCGGCGGTCCGCCGGCGCCGGCGGCGGCGGCCCACGCCCGGGAGGCAAGGGCGCGCCACGCCCCGGCACCGGCCATGTCGGCCACCCCGGGGGCGGCAGAGAAGCGCGGGGCCTGCCCGAACAGACCCTCCTGCTCGACCGTCTGGGGGGCACCGACGTGGTGCAGCTCGGGGGGGCGGTCGGCGGTGACGGCGACGAGGGGCACGCAGGAGTGATGGGCCTCCACGACGGCCGGGTGCAGCTCGACCGCCGCGGTCCCGCTGGTGGTCACGACCAGCGCCGGCCGCCCGGTGGCCAGCCCCAGCCCGAGGGCCACGAAGCCGGCCGAGCGCTCGTCGAGCACGACGTGGAGGCGGATGCGAGCCTCGTCGCCCAGGGCGACCAGGAGGGGCGTCGAGCGCGAGCCCGGGGACACCACGGCGTCGGTCACGCCGGCCCGGGCCCACTCGTCCACCAGGGCCAGGGCGAACGCCGCCTGCACATCGGGGCCGGTCATGCCACCATCCACCGGTGCTGCACAGCCAGACGTGGGGAAAGGGAAGACCAGTCGTCCTGGTGCACGGCTTCACCCAGACCGGCCGGTCGTGGGGGCGCTTCGGAGCCGAGCTGGGCCGGGCCTTCATGGTGAGGGCGATAGACGCCCCCGGTCACGGCCGATCGGCACAGGTGGGCGCCGGCCTCTGGGACGGCGCCGAGCTGGTCGGGCGAGCCGGCGGGCCAGGCGCCTACCTGGGATACTCCATGGGCGGGCGCCTGTGCCTCCACCTGGCCCTGGCCCGCCCGGAGCTGGTGAGCGCCCTGGTGCTGGTCAGCGCCAGCGCCGGCCTGGACACGGAGGGAGAGCGGGCCGCCCGCCGGGAGGCCGACGAGACCTGCGCCCGGCGGCTGGAGGCCGACGGCGTGGAGGCGTTCGTGACCTGGTGGCTGAGCCGGCCCATGTGGGCCACGCTGCCCCCCGAGGCCGCCGGCGCCGGCGAGAGGCTGGCCAACACCGCCGCCGGCCTGGCCTCCAGCCTGCGCCTGGCCGGGGCCGGACGGCTGGAGCCGCCGCTGTGGGACCGCCTGGGGGAGCTGGCCATGCCCGTGCTGGTGGTGGCCGGCGGGCTCGACCAGCCCTACGTGGAAC
>JBOGGP010000334.1:0-2492 GCA_050744105.1 Acidimicrobiales bacterium | reverse complement strand
GGGTGGAGGTAGGTGACGGCCTCGGTGCCGTTGCGGCGGCGGATGTAGGGGTGGACCGAGCCCCCCTGGATGGGCCCGGGGCGGATGAGGGCGACCTCGACCACCAGGTCGTAGAAGCGCCGGGGGCGCAGCCGGGGCAGCGTCGCCATCTGGGCCCGGCTCTCGACCTGGAAAACCCCCACCGAGTCGGCCCGGCACAGCATGTCGTAGACGGCGGGGTCCTGGGGCAGGGCGGCCAGGTCGACGTCGACGCCATGGAACCCCCTGACGTGGTCCACGGTGGCGTGGACGGCGGTCAGCATGCCGAGTCCGAGCAGGTCGAACTTGACCAGGCCCGCCGCCGCGCAGTCGTCCTTGTCCCACTGCAGCACGCTGCGATCGGCCATCCGGGCCCACTCCACCGGGCAGACCTCGGCCACGGGCCGGTCGCATATGACCATTCCCCCCGAGTGGATGCCCAGATGTCGGGGAAAATGTTGGACTTCCGCGGCGAGCGCCATCACCGCAGCCGGGACCTCGTGGTCGCCCCCGGTCGTGGCGCCGGGCGGGCCCCACGAATCAACCTGCTTCGACCATGCGTCGAGCTGGCCGGGGGCGGCGCCGAGGGCCTTGCCCATGTCGCGCACCGCCGAGCGGGGCCGGTAGGTGATGACGTTGGCCACCTGGGCGGCGCAGTCCCGGCCGTAACGGCGGTACACGTACTGGATGGCCTCCTCCCGCCGGCCGCTCTCGATGTCGACGTCGATGTCGGGCGGCCCGTCGCGCTCGGGGGACAGGAACCTCTCGAAGAGCAGGCCCAGCTCCACGGCGTCGGCGTTGGTGACCCCGAGGGCGTAGCACACCGCCGAGTTGGCCGCCGACCCCCGGCCCTGGCAGTAGATGCCCGCCTCCCGGCAGAACCGCACTATGTCCCACACCACCAGGAAGTAGCCGGCAAAGCCCAGCTGGCCGATCATGTCCAGCTCGTAGTCGACCTGGGGGTAGGCCCGGGGGTGGCGGGGGGCGTGGCGCGGCCCGTAGCGGCGAGCGGCGCCGGCCTCGGTCAGATCGCGCAACCACGACATCTCGTCGTGGCCAGAAGGGCAGGGGAAAGGGGGCAGTCGCGGCGCCACCAGGCGCAGGTCGAAGGCGGCCTCGGCACCCAGCGCCGCCGCCCTCTCGACCACGCCCGGATACCGGGCGAAACGGCGGGCCTGCTCGGCGCCCGAGCGCAGGTGGGCGGCGGCTGACGCCGGCAGCCAACCGTCCATGTCGTCGAGGCTGCGCCGGGCCCGCACCGCCGCCACGGCGGTGGCCAGGCGGCGGCGGGCGGGGACGTGGTAGTGGACGTTGTTGGTGGCCACCACCTCGGCGCCGGCCCGGTCCGCCATAGCCACCAGGGCGTCGTTGCGGGCCGAGTCGAGAGGGTCTCCGTGGTCCCACAGCTCTACGACCACGTTGCCTCGCCCGAAGGCCCGCTGCAGGCGGGCCAGCTCGGCGGCGGCGGCGGCCGGACCGGCGGCGACCAGGGCCCGGCACACCGCCCCCTTGCGGCAGCCGCTGAGGACCAGCCAGTGCTCCGCCCCCGCCCCCGAGGCTCCGCCGGCGCCGAGGGTGGCGAGGGTAGGCAGGTCGAGGGTGGGTTTTCCCTTTTCCCCACCTGTCATGTGAGCCACCGTGATGGCCCGGCACAGCCGGCTGTAGCCGGCGGGGTCCCGGGCCAGCACCACCAGATGGACGCCGGCAGGGTCGGCCACCCCCGCCTGCGGGCGAGCCAGGTCCAGGGTCAGCTCGGCGCCGAACACGGCGGGCAGGCCGACGGCGCCGGCCGCCTCGGCAAAGCGGACCACGCCGTACATCCCGTCGTGGTCGGTGAGCGCCAGCGCGACCAGGCCCAGGCGGGCGGCCTCCTCCACCAGCTCGGCGGGGTGGGAGGCACCGTCGAGAAAGCTGAAGTTGGAGTGGCAGTGCAGCTCTGCGTAGGGGGTGCCGGCGGCGGTGCGGGTGCCGGCGGCGGTGCGGGTGGCGCCGGGGGGCGCCTCGTAGGCCGGGCGCTTGGCCGACCACGCCGGGCTGTCCCCCCCGTCCCCGAGCACCGCTGCGCCGCTGCTGTCCATGGCCGCCATGGTAGCGAACATATGTTCGCTTTACTCCTGGCCACCACATGGCCGGGGCCGGCTGCCTGCCACTTGGGCCTGGCCGAGCCTGGGGGTGATCTCGGCGTCGACCAGGCGCCAGGCCAGGTCGAGGGCGCCCGCCGGGTCGAGGGGAGGTGACAGGTCGTCGGTGGTCACGCCGCCGGCGTCGAGGGCCTTGCGGGGAGCGAGGAGCACGTCAGGGTCTACACGTCCACCGGCGCGCCAGGCGCAGCCTGATCGGAACCCGAACGCCGACGATCGAACCGCCGGGCGGAGACCCAGACCTCCGGTAGTCGACTGAGAAGGCCCTGGTCCGACGGGGTTTTCTTCGATCTGGAGGCTTGCGTAAGTATCGCTATAGTGATAGGCTAAGAA
>JBOGGP010000333.1:0-2492 GCA_050744105.1 Acidimicrobiales bacterium | reverse complement strand
CCGGGGCACCAGCCCCTGCAGGCGGGCGCCGGCCGCCTGCAGCCGGGGGCCGAGGGCGGCAATGTCGGGCACCTCGGCCAGATCCGCCGGCCACGGCAGCGGCCACTCCACCAGGAGGTAGGCCTGGTGGCTGCCCGCCGTGCCGATCGGGTCGACTCCCTCGGCCCGGGCCCACCGGGCACAGGCCCAGGAGGCTCCCCCCCGCTGCGGGGGCCGCTCCGGCCCCGGGCCTACCGGGCCGGTCGACTCCACCGGGTAAGCCTACTGTGGGGAGCCGGCCGGCGGTCATGACCACGACTCAGGGAGGAAGCTCATGTCACGGGTGCAACTGGCGTTGAACGTCGCCGACATCGACGATGCGGTGGCCTTCTACACCAAGCTTCTGGGGACCGGCCCAGCCAAGCGCCGGCCCGGCTACGCCAACTTCGCCGTCGCCACCCCACCGCTCAAGCTGGTGCTCATCGAGGGCGAGGGCGCCCCCGGCAGCCTCAACCACCTGGGTGTCGAGGTCGACGACTCCCAGACGGTGACCGAGGCCGCCCGCCGGTTCGGCGCCGTCGGGCTCGACACCCTGGTCGAGGACCAGGTCCCCTGCTGCTACGCCCTCCAGGACAAGGTCTGGCTCACCGACCCCGACGGCTCCCGGTGGGAGATCTACACCGTGTTGGGCCCCTCCGACACGCCGACGCCGGGACGGCAGGCAGCCGCGGAGCGAGCCGAGACGCCCTGCTGATCGGACCCCCGACAGCCACCGGCCCGGACCCGGCGGAGGCGGGCGACCACGACAGGCTTCCCACCACCGTATAAACGTGCTTTGATGGCTGGCGGCTTCACAACCCGCCACCACCGCCACGGGAGGTAAGACCCATGAGCCTGCAGGAGCGCACGACCGCCATCGATCCCGGCAACCTGGAATCCGCCATGTCGGTCCTCGGCGAGCTCGACCTGCTCAGCGGGGCCGAGGCCGCCGAGGTCCGGGCCATGCTCGACCCGGCCTTCCCGCTGGCCGGCGTGCTGGCCGCCGCCGAGTCGATCCACCTCCACATCAAGGTTGACGACGTCGCCACCCTGCCCAGCGCCCGGATCCTGGCCGCCGGCCCCCGCCCCGAGAGCGAGACCGAGGGATACGTAAAGTACCCCTTCGCCGGGGGGGTCAACGTCATCTTCTCGTCGATCCCGATCTCTATGGACGACATGCTCGACGACGAGCCGCCCGCCCCACCCGCCGTCCTCGACCACAAGGGGATCGACCTGCGCCTGCCTGACCAGGCGACGCGGTCCGCCTTCGACACCGTGCCGGCGACGGTGGCTGCCCAGGGCTGGCGCCACATCGGCCAGGGCGGCGACGGCACCCCGGTCTACTGCTGCCACACCGAGGTAGAGGAGAAGCACTGGGTCTATCCCGTCCCCGGCCAGGCCGGGCAGT
This sequence comes from Acidimicrobiales bacterium, assembly GCA_050744105.1. Lineage (GTDB taxonomy): Bacteria > Actinomycetota > Acidimicrobiia > Acidimicrobiales > Palsa-688 > JBOGGP01. Next base: position 1,066 of record JBOGGP010000333.1, on the reverse strand, counting down.
ACCGGCCCATCGAGGTGGCATTCGGGGAGCTCAAGATCCACGACACCAAGATGGGCTGCGACCTGCGGCCCATCGACCCCGCCCACCCCCGCGCCGCCGAGGCGGCCGCCGCCCTGTCGACCTGCGCCGCCTCGCACGCCGCCGGCGCCCCCGCCGGTGACGGCTCGAGCTACTACCAGACGGCCGACCTGGCCCATTTCGCCGGCGTGGGCCGCTTCGCCAAGCCCCTCATGGGCCGGTTCTGGTCCTACTACAACGACGTGTTCGGCCAGGACGGCGCCCTGACCAAGCGGGAGAAGGCGCTCATCGGCCTGGCCGTCGCCCACAGCAAGCAGTGTCCGTACTGCATCGACTCGTTCACCAACGGGTGCCTCGATGCCGGCGCCACCGTGGAGGAGATGCACGAGTCGGTCCACGCCGCCGCCGCCCTGGCCGCCGGCATCGACCTGGTCCACGCCGTCCAGATGCAGAACGTCCTCTCCCGTCGGGGCGCGATCTAACGCTGCGTCCAGGTACTGTATCGGCGCACCGGCGCACAAATGCGCGTCGCTTTGGTTTGGCGGGAGGGTACCGCGCATTTGTGTGCCGCCGGTGGGCACAAATGCGCGGTACCGCGCCTTTCGGTAAGAACACCGCGCCTTTGTGCACCTGGCACCCCCAGAGCCGCCGGCGCAGCGGCGGTCATGAGCCGAGCGAGGACGCCGTCCACCGGGCACCACCGCGACGCCGCCGTTACCCGCACTCTCAGGCGCTCCCGCGGTTGCTCGTCGACCGGGCAGGACGGCGAAGGTGCCGGCAAGGGGCAAGGGCACTACTGCCTCATCAGGCAACCTTGGCTCGGCAGGATCCACCATCCATTGTGGGCAAAGGTCGCCTGAAGCAGCACCAGCCCAGCCCAGCCCAGCTGGCTGGTACTGGGCCGGCTGGTACCGGGCCGGCTGGTACCGGGCCGGCTGGTACCGGGCCGGCTGGTACCGGGCCGGCTGGTACCGGGCCGGCTGGTACTGGGCGGCCTATGCTGGGCCGGTGAGCACCAGGCGAGCCGGCCGGCGGCGGCTGCCGGTAG
>JBOGGP010000332.1:0-2502 GCA_050744105.1 Acidimicrobiales bacterium | reverse complement strand
GCTCGGGATGACACATACGTCGGCCGCCCGGTAGAAGGTGGACAGGCGGTCGTGGGCCATCGGCGCCACCATCCGCACCCGGTTCCCGAGGCCCAGGGCGTCGATGCGGCCGGCGACGGCCGCCAGCTCCTCGGCCCCATGCGGGCCGCTCGGACCGCCGACGACGACCAGGGTCGCTTCCGGCTTGTCCCGAAGGGCGCCCAGGGCTTCCACCGCCAGTCTCAGGCCCTTGAGGGGCTGGATACGGCCGACGAAGAGAGCGATCGAAGCGCCAGCGTCGAGGCCCACCGCCCGGCGGGCCTGGGCCTGGTCGCCGGGCCCGAAAAAGGCGTGGTCTACCCCGGGCGCCACTATCTCGACGCGGGCCGGATCGGCGTCGTAGAGGCGGTAGAGCTGCTCCGCCTCGACCGAGCAGCTGGCCAGCACGGCGTCGCTGCACCCGACGATCTCCGCCTCGGCGGCCGACCGGCGGGCCGGCTCAGCCGCCGCCTCCTCCTCGGGGCTGGCGGAGGCCTTGACCCGGTCCAGGGTGTGAAAGGTCGAGATCAGCGGCAGGTCGAGCTCGTGCTTGAGGGTGTGGGCGGCCAGCCCCGACAGCCAGTAGTTGGCGTGGATGGCGTCGAAGGGCCCGGTACCGTCCAGGCGGGCCCGCACCCCGGCCGTCCACGACGGCACCAGGCCGGCCAGGTGCTCCTTGGGCACCGGCGCCAGCGGGCCAGCCGGGACGTGGTGCACTCGCAGCCCAGGCTCGACGACCACGAAGGGGACCTGGGCCGGATGGTCGGCCCGGGTGAAGACGTCCACACGCACACCGGAGCGAGCCAGGTGGGAGGACAGCTCCCGGACGTAGACGTTCATGCCCCCGCCGTCGCCGGTGCCTGGCTGGGCCAGCGGTGATGTGTGCATGGAGAGGACGGCCAGGGCACGCACGCTCGGGCGACGCTAGCGCTCGGGGGGTCCTATTGCCTGGGGGTCCTAGCAATCTGCCCAGCCGGTGGGCCACCCAGCCGGCGGCCGGCGTGGGCCGGCGTCCGGCGTGGGCCGGCGGCCCTGGAGTGAAAATGAGGGTGGGTGGACCGCGGGCGTGACCCGCTGGCCAACCGCCACCATTTTCCCCCGCTCACGATGGGGCGCAAGCCCCCCATTTACTCAGCCGAAGAAGCCGTCGACGGTGGCCTCGCCGGAGCGGTAGCGCCGGACGACCTCGCCCTGGAGGGCGTCGAGCACGGCGTGGAGGCGGCGGCGCTGCCCGGACACCTCCTTCTCCATGGCCTCGAGCGCGTCGGCCAACAAATCGAGCTCGGCGCCGGGCAACCCGGGAATGGCCACCAGGCGATCGGGGGGAACCACCGCGTCCAGTAGCGCAGTGGCCTCCGGGCCGACCTCGGCCGGGGCCATGGTCGTGGGCAGGCGCCCCACGCCGGGAGCGTGGACACTGCCGGCCAGGATCTCGGGCAGGCGCTCGACGATAGAGGCCACGTCGGGTGTGGTCTCGCCGTACCGGCGCCGGCGGCGCTCGTCGAGGACGATGTCGAGGCGGCCCTGGACCATGCGCCGGAGGAAGGACAACTCGGTCTCCACCGCGCTGCACTCCTCTCGCCTGGACCGCAGCTCGGACAGGTCGACCTCGGCCAGGCCGGCCAGGTAGCCCGGCGCGAGGAGGTCGTCGATCCGGACCGCGTCCATTCTCTCTATCCTACTTGTGCAGGACCAGCCCGACCATGACCACCCACAGCGGGCCGGCCAGCACCAATGAGTCGAGGCGTCCGAGCGCGGGTACCCGCCCGCCGCCCACCAGGCGCTGGCACAGGCGGATCCCCGACGCCGAGAGGACGCCGGCGCCGACCACCATGGCCCAGGGCGTCAATCCCCGGAACGGCGGGTTCGCCAGGGCGGCGACCAGGAACCCGAGGACGGCCACGGTGGCCAGGCCCGCCGCCGTCCCGAGGACGCCCCCGCCGGGCCACCTCCCCATTAGGGTCGAGCCGGCGTCAAACAGGCAGCAGGCGGCGACCAGGACGACGGTGACGGCCAGGCCCTGGTGGCGGGCCAGGACCACCGAAGCGCAGGCCGCGCTCGGCGCGCCGGCGGCCAGGGCGGCGCGCCAAGGCGGCAGACCCAGGTAGGGCGACAAGGCGGCGGCCGCGGCGGCGGCCAGGCCGCCGGCACCGATGGCCACGGCCGGCCCGCCGACGGCGGCGAAGGCCACTGCCGCCACCAGGCACGAGACGGCCAGGCGGGCGGGTGTCGGCGACGCCCGTCTCCTGACCAGGTGGGCGCCGGCTCGGGCGCTGGCTGCCGCCGCCCGGAAGGCGGATGCCGTCGCCACGAAAGCCACCGGGCTGGTGAGGACGGCGAGCCACGCCGGGCCCTCGACCAGGGCGCACAGGAGCAGGAGGGCCCACAGCAGGCCCAGGGCGGCGTAGGGAGGGGCCGGGGCGGCGGTCGTCGGCGCCGTGGTCGGCGCGGGCCGGACGGGAGCAGGAAGGCCCGGGGCGCCGC
>JBOGGP010000331.1:0-2508 GCA_050744105.1 Acidimicrobiales bacterium | reverse complement strand
CCCCACCGGTGCCGGCCTTCCCGCCGGCCCCGCCGCCGGTGCCGGCCTTCCCGCCGGCCAGCCCGCCGGGCCCGGCTTCCCCCCCGCACTGGCCGCATTGCTCGCCGGCCTGGGTCCCCTCAGCGCCGCCGCCGTGGTACGCGACGGCCGGGTCACCCTGACCCCGGGCGCCGACCCGGCGGTGACCGTGGAGAGCCCCGGCGACGAGGCGTGGCCCATCGGAGCGGTGAGCGGCGAGCCGGACGCCTTCGCCTGCCTCAACGCCGCGTCCACCCTCGCCCCGCTGCGGGTCCACATCGGCCGGGGCCACCAGCCGGGCGCCACCGTGGTGGTCGTCAACTGGCTGGAGGCCGACGGCGCCGCCGCCTTTCCGAGGCTGCTGGTCCACGCCGAGGCCAACACCGAAGCCGCCGTGGTGGAGGTGACGGCCTCTGCCGACGTGGCCTCGCTGGTGGTCCCGGTCACCGAGCTGGACGTGGCGCCGGGAGCCAACCTGGCCTACACCAACGTCCAGCTGCTCGGGCCGAGGGCATGGCAGGTCGGCCTGCAGGCCAGCCGGGTGGGCCGCGACGCCACGCTCACCTCGGCGTCGGTGGCCCTGGGGGGGGACTACGCCCGGGTCCGAACCGACTCGTCCCTGGTCGGCGACGGGGCCAGCGGGCGGCTGGTGGCCGTGTGGTTCGCCTCCGGCACCCAGATGCCGGACCTGCGCACCGTCCAGGACCACCAGGCGGCCAAGACCTCCTCCGACCTGGTGTTCAAGGGGGCGGTGGCGGGGCAGGCCCACTCGGTGTACACCGGCCTGATCCGGGTGGCCAAGGGAGCGGCGGGCACCAACGCCATGCAGACCAACCGCAACCTGGTCCTCTCCGAGGGCGCCCAGGCCGACTCGGTCCCCAACCTCGAGATCGAGGACAACGACGTGCGGTGCAGCCATGCCTCGGCGGTGGGGCCGATCGAGCCCGACCAGCGGTTCTACCTCGAGAGCCGGGGGGTGCCCACCGAGGTGGCCGACCGCCTGGTGACCCTCGGCTTCCTCGACGACGTCCTGGCCCGGGTGCCGGCGGCGGGCCTCCGGCCCTGGCTGCGCCTGGAGATGGCCGCCCGCCTGGAGGCCGCCGAGGCAGCCGAGGCCGGCGCAGCCGCGGCCCATGCAGCCGAGGCCCATGCAGCCGAGGCCGGCGCAGCCGCCGCCCATGCAGCCGAGGCCGGGGCATCCGAGGCCGGCGCCGCCGGGGCGCCGGCCGGCGGGTGAGCGACCCAGGCCCGGTACCGCCGTTGAGGTCGCACGAGGAGATCCGCTTCGGGCGGGACAAGCTGGCGTCGGGGCAGGCCGTCCGCGTCGACGGCGGGCCGTACGGCGTGTGCCTGGTGCGTATCGGCGACGACTTCTATGCCCTGTGCGACCGCTGCAGCCACCAAAATGTCGCCCTCTCCGAGGGCGAGGTCTACGAGGACGACGCGACCATCGAGTGCTGGAAGCACGGCAGCACCTTCTCGCTCGCCGACGGCCGCCCGACCTGCCTGCCGGCGGTCAAGGCCGTCCCTGTCTACCAGGTGAGGCTGGAGGGTGACGATGTGGTGGTGACCGTCCGATGACCCTAAGGCAGCCGGCGAGCGAGCTGGTGGTCGCCGGCCTGCGGGCGTCGGCCGGCGGGGTGGAGATCCTGCGGGGCGTGGACCTGACCGCCCGGTCGGGGCAGGTCACCGTGGTCATGGGCCCCAACGGGTCGGGCAAGAGCACCCTGTCCCACGTGCTGATGGGACGGCCCGGCTACCAGGTCACGGGGGGGACGGTGACCCTCGACGGGGTCGACATCGGGGGCCTGCCGACGTGGCGGCGGGCCCAGGCCGGCCTGTTCCTCGGGATGCAGTACCCGATAGAGGTGCCCGGGGTCTCGCTGCTCGACGTGCTGTCGGAGTCGCTGCTCGCCGCCGGTGGTCCAGACGGGTTGGAGAAAGGCCGCCCGGGGCTGGCTGGAGCGCTGCGGGCGGAGGCGGCCCGGGTGGGCCTGGATCCGGGCATCCTCGACCGCCCCCTCAACGTGGATCTCTCGGGTGGCGAGAAGAAGCGCAACGAGACGGTCCAGCTTGGCGTCCTGCGGCCCCGCTTCGCCATCCTGGACGAGATCGACTCGGGCCTCGACGTCGACGCCCTGCGGGCGGTGTCGGCCCGAGTGGAGGCGGCCACCAAGGAGGACGGCCTCGGCGTGGTGGCCATCACCCATTACAACCGGCTGCTGACCGTCCTGCGCGCCGACCAGGTCCACGTGCTGGCCAAGGGTCGCATCGTCGCCACCGGCGGCCCCGAGCTGGCCGAGGAGCTGGAACTGACCGGCTACGCCCCCTACGGGGACGCCGAGGTGGGTGCCCCCGACCGTTGACGGCCGGGTTCAACCGGCACCGTTGAGCGCTGGTGGAGCGGCGGTGGAGGCTGGGGTGGCATGGTCGCCGGCCATGACAGTAGGGGACCTCGACACGCTGGCGGTGAGGGAGGTGCCGGGGCCG
>JBOGGP010000330.1:0-2510 GCA_050744105.1 Acidimicrobiales bacterium | reverse complement strand
CCCCAGCTGCCCTCGGGCTACGCATCCATGATCGTCTGTGCATACGTCCCGCCGTTGTGGCGGGCGGTAATGGACAAGCGGGTGCTGCGTCACTACGGCGGGCAGGCGGACCGGGCCAACCTCGGCCCCCGTCGCCGGCGCCGGCTGGAGTCTGGCCACGGGCCCCGATCGGGACTGCCGGGCGCGCCCGCCGCCGCCTGAGGCCCCGTTGTCGCGCTTTGCCTGCCCGGTCTGCGGCTACGTCTTCGACGAGGACAGGGGGGCGCCCCGGGAGGGCTTCCCCCCCGGGACCCGCTGGGCCTCCGTGCCCGACGACTGGTCCTGCCCAGATTGCGGCGTGCGGGACAAGGTGGACTTCGACGTGGCCGGCGGCAGGTGACACCGGCCGTCGGTCGTCGGCGACCGTCACCCTGGCACCGGTGATACCAAGGCGAGCGTTGCTTCGTTGACTGAATTTTGAGTATTCACGCTGGTCAAGACCTCAACAGAGTCAACGAAGCAACGCTCGTCTTTGTAGCCCGGTCAAAGGCGCCGATTCGTGCCCAGGATCCACTTGTGGGAGAGCCGCCGGCCGGCGGGCCTCCGCTGGCCCGTAGGTACTGCCCGATTGCCGTCGGATGGTCTCGGACACACCGATGCGCTCCTGATGGCGCTCGGCTGTCTGGTTCTAAGCGGAAGTGGGGGCTCCGAACCAGGTCGCAAGGGCTTTAGGCAGGTCTGGGTCCGTCAGTTCGCCCGCCCAGGCAAGATGCCCGTCGGGTCGGATGACCACGGCCGGGGGCGCAGCGACCTCGCCAAGGACTGGGAGCTCCCACACGCCATCGTGCCTGGCGTCGACCAACCGGACCTGATTCGTCCAAGGAGAAATGTCGAAGCCACCGGGCTCACCGAGGTTGAGGAGCACGGGCCGGGCGTCGTGCAGCAGGGTGAACACACGCTTGGGACCGTCCGCGGTATGCAAGTCGAGGTCGGGCATGCGCCGCCCGAGCAGCGGGTGTCCCTCTCCGAGGTCGTAGTGGATGTCGAGACCGGAGAGCATCGCGGCGATGCGCCTGCGCGGCTCGTCCATGCTCAGCAGCTCGGTCATGGTGTCGCGGAGGGCCTGGTGACGGTCGTCGTGCGTGCTGAGCGCGACTTGCGCCATGGTGTTGTGCAACACCCGGGCACCGACCGGGTGCCGTTCGGCGTGGTAGGTGTCCAGGAGGCTCTCGGGTGACGTCCTATTGACCACCTGGGCCAGCTTCCATCCCAGGTTCACGGCATCCTGCACTCCGGTGTTGAGGCCCTGGCCGCCCTGCGGGGGATGCACGTGTGCGGCGTCGCCGGCCAGCAGCACACGGCCGTAGCGGTAGGAGGCTGCCTGCCGCGACATGTCATTGAAACGGGAGATCCGGGTCGGGCTGCGGACCCCGAAGTCAGTCCCGTAGGCGCCGATGAGTGCCTCGCGGAGATCCTGAAGGGTGGGCTCGCTGGCGTGGTCGAGTTGCTGTTCCTTCAGGACGACCCCGAACGGACCTCCGCCCTCCACCCGGTTGACGGGACCGATGCCACCACCCTCGGGGCGCATCCCGAGCTCCGGCTCCTCGTCCATCTCGACCTCGGCGATCATCCAGCTGGTCGAGGGATCCAACCCGACGAAGTCGATGCCGGCTGCCTTTCGGACCCGGCTGCGCCCCCCGTCGCAGCCGACGAGGTAGTCCGCCCGCAGCGACCGGCCGTCGGACAGCTCGACGTCGACGCCCGTGTCGTCCTGATCGAAGCCTGTCACGTCACGTTCGCGAACGACCGGGACCGCCAGCTCGTCGACCCAGCCGGCCAGGATGCGCTCGAAGTCGCTCTGCCACAGCGCAAGGAGGTAGTGGCGGGTGGGGAGGTCGCTGATGTCCAAGACGATCCCGGAGAACCCCACAACCTGGTGGACTTGTCCCTCCGAGAGGAATCGTTCTGCGATGCCACGCTGATCAAGAACCTCGATGGTGCGGGAGTGAAGACCCCCGGCTCGCGATCCGTCGAGGTCCTGACTGGCGCGTCGTTCGACGATGACGACGTCGATCCCCGCCAATGCCAGCTCGCCCGCCAACATCAGCCCGGCCGGGCCACCTCCTGCGATCACCACCGCATGTTGGGTCATCGCCGCTCCGCCGCCGACGCTGAACCGGATAGGGACAGCCACGGCGCGCCGAGAGGCGGAGGTTACCAAGACCCTCACCTACCAACACCTGCGCGCACATGAGGAGCCCTTGACCGCCTGCCAGCGCCGGTCGCTCGCATCATCGCCGCCGACTCCTCGACCGGTTCAGCGCTCCCGCTCGAACCATCTGCCGAAGGCAACACACTCATTCCACAACTCCTGGCTCCATAGGTTCTGGCCGTGATCGGCTCAGTGTCCGTGGCCATGTAAAAGTACCCACTGGTGGCCAAGTCGAAGTCCCCAGTGGTGGCCGGTTTCGGTCCCCCACTGGTGGCCAGGCAAAAGTCCCCGCCCCTCGCTGAGCATCCACCACCTGTGC
>JBOGGP010000329.1:0-2512 GCA_050744105.1 Acidimicrobiales bacterium | reverse complement strand
CCGCGACTGCCGGCAAAACCCTGCAATATCCTACGAACGCCATGTCCTCTCCCCGGTTGTCGGTCCCGCTTGGCAGATCTGCGCCGGCCACGCCGGGGCAAGGCGGATTCAACCTCCCGGGGACCCGACGGTCAATAGACGCATTTTGCACTCACCATCTGCGCCCAGGCGGCTCGGCATGGCCGGCCGGCCGGCGGCCGCGTGTCGGGTACCGAGAGCCCTGTTGCCAGTATAGCGGCTGTGCCAGTATAGCGGCTGTGACTGACGGTGGCCCACGTCGGGCGCCCGGCGGCGCCGGCTGCCGGCGCCCCTCGGCGGTCGGGCGGGGACAACACCCGATAGCGGGGGCGACGGCCGTCCGGGCTGGCCGATGAGGCTGGTCGCCCCGCTCGACGCCGTCTTCTTCGTGCCCGAGACGGCCGAGCAGCACATGCACGTGGCTGGTCTCGAGATCTTCGAGCTGCCGGCGGGCGCCGGCGGGGACTGGCTGGTGGAGCTCTACCGGCGGAACATCGGTCCGGGTGAGGTGGCCCCGATGTTCCGCCAGCGGGCCGAGCGCTCCCTGGCCGCGCTCGGCGCCTGGGTCTGGCAGGTCGACGACCACCTCGACCTCGAGCACCATGTCCGCCGGTGGGCGCTGCCCCGGCCGGGAGGGGCCAGCGAGCTGGCGGGCATGGCGTCGTTCCTCCACGGCACCTCTCTCGACCGGCACCGGCCCCTCTGGGAGGCCCACCTCATAGAGGGCCTGGAGAGGAGGCGGTTCGCGCTCTACGCCAGGTTTCACCACGCCCTGATGGACGGTGCCTCGGCCATGCGCCTGCTGGAGAGGAGCCTCAGCTCCGACCCCGACCGGCGCGGCATGCCGCCTCCGTGGTCGCCCGACGGGTTGGCGCGGGCGGCCGACGGCGACTGCTCAGACAGCAGCGAAGCCGAAGGGTCGGAGCTCGGCCGCCTGGTGGGCGCCGCGGCCCGAGTGGCGGTGGCCGGATCCGAGGTCTTCTCGGTGGTCCCGTCCATGCTGAGGGCAGCCGAGAGCGTGCTCATGGGCCAGGTGGTCGGCCTGCCGGCGCCCGCCCCCCGCACGGTCTTCAACGTGACGATCACCGGCTGGCGCCGGTTCGGGGCACGGTCGTGGTCCCTCGAGCGGGTGCGCCGGGTGGCGCGTGCTGCCGCCGCCACCGTCAACGACGTGGTCCTGGCCATGTCGGCGTCGGCCCTGCGCCGCTACCTCGACGAGCTCGGGGCGCTGCCTGACGACCCCCTCGTGGCCATGACCCCGGTGTCCCTGCGATCCGGCCGGCCCGCCGGCGCCAGCGAGCGCCCGCTGGCGGGAAATGCGGTGGCGGCGATCCTCTGCAACCTGGCCACCAACGTGGCCGATCCATCCGAGCGCCTGGCCACCATCATGTCCTCCATGGCCCGCGGCAAGGAGTCGTTGGCCGGCCTGACCCCCGCCCAGGCTGTCGCCGTGAGTGCGGTGGCCATGGCTCCCATGGCCCTCGCCGCCCTCCCCCTCGCCCGCCACGTGAGCCGGCCACCGTTCAACCTGGTGATATCCAACCTGCCCGGGCCGGCCAAGGACCTGTTCTACGACGGCGCCCGCCTGGAGGCGATGTACCCCCTCTCCATCCCGACCCACAACCAGGGTCTCAACATCACGGTGGTCAGCTACAGCGGGAGGCTGCAATTCGGCCTCACCGGGTGCAGCCGCACTGTGCCCCACATCGACCGGCTCCTCGTGCACCTGGAGACCGGCCTGAGCGAACTGGAGGCGGTCACCGGGATGGATCCCGTCCCGGGCCAGCCTGCCGGGAGGCGCTGAGCATCGGCCGTCCGGGGACCGGTGGTCGTCCGGCTCAGACAAGAATGCTTGCTGCACAACGACTTTTTGCCGGCGTCTGCCGTGAAGCTGTTGCCCTGCAAGGGAATGCTTGACCTCGGAGCGAAAAAGCTCTTTGATTGCAGCATCTTCCCCCAACGCCAGGAGGTGGCGGTGAATCGTTCAGAGTTGGTCAACCACGTAGCCAGCACGGTTGGACTCGACAAGCGCCAGGCGGAGGCCGCGGTCATGGCCTTCATCGACTCGGTGGTTGGCGAGGCAAAGTCCGGCAACAAGGTCTCGATCTTCGGCTTCGGCACCTTCGCCCCGGCTCAACGTGACGCCCGCGTCGGGCGCAATCCCCGCACCGGTGACTCGGTGAGGATCCCAGCCCGAACGGTCGTTCGGTTCAAGCCGGCCACTGCGTTCAACGAGGCCCTCAACACCAAGGCCACCAAGAGATCCGCCGCCAATCGCGCAACGGCGGCCAAGAGCGCCCCGGCCAGGGCAGCTGCGGCCAAGACCACCAAGACCACCAAGGCCGCCAACAGCCCACCGGCCAAGGCGGCCCAGCCGGCCAAGGCCCCTGGCAGCCCACGGGCCCAGGCGGCCCAGGCGGCCCAGGCGCCGGCGGCCCAGCCGGCCAAGGCCCCTGGCAGCCCACGGGCCCAGGCGGCCCAGGCGGCCCAGGCG
>JBOGGP010000328.1:0-2518 GCA_050744105.1 Acidimicrobiales bacterium | reverse complement strand
GCCGGGCTCACGGCCGCTCGAAGCCGAGAGAGTAGAGGAAGTCCCGCACGAAGACCCGCTGAGGACCGTTGATGGCCCACCCGATGGCGTCGTCGAGGGCACGGTCGGCCTCTTCCCGGGGCTCGGGTTCGAGGGCGGCGTTGGCCTCGAAGTGAGCCCGCAGGACGGCCTCCAGAGCCTCGTTGGGGACCTCCATGAGGACCTCCAGCTCGGCCTCGATGACCCGGCGGGCGTCCGCCCGGGGCAGGCGGGTGACGGCCCGGCCCCATTCGGCCAGGGCCTCCGCCCGGAGGGGCTCGGACATGACGACCAGGCGCAGGATTCGCTGGCGCAGCAGCGACAGCCGCTCCTCGGGGCTGACCCCGGCGGTCAGGGCGGCGAAGTGGTCGGCCCGGGTCCCTCCCGGCGGCACGGCCGGCAGCCGGCCGTCCACCAGGACCAGGCGGTCGTAGGCCTGGCGCCACGGCCCCGGGTGCAGGCGGGGGTCGAAGATGGCCAGGGCATCCTCCAGGCAGGCCATCGCCCGGCGCAGGTCGTCGGTCGTGTCCAGGCCCATGAGGGCCACGCCCTGGTTGAACTTGGCCAGGGCGTGCTGGAACGGGAAGCCCTGGCGGGAGAAGAAGTCCAGCGACTCGGCAAAGGCGTCGACCGCCTGGTGCAGCCGCAGCCCCCTCTCGGTGGGCGCCACGCCGGCCAGGGCCGTCGAGGCCACCCCGACGCTGTGCAGGACCAGGCCGTGGTGGTACGGAGCCTCGTCGGGCTCGAGCTCGGCCAGCGCCGCCTGGTAGTCGTCGAGGGCGGCCTCCAGGCCGGCGGGGTCCCCCGAGGCGGCCTTGGCCATGCCCCGGTTGTGCACGGTGGCCACCCAGGCCCGCCGGCCCTGGGCGGTGGTGGTGTCGAACAGCGGCAGGGCCAGGTCGAATGCTGCCACCCCGCCGGCGAGGTCGCCCATCTCGCTGCGCGCCAGGCCCAGGTTGTTGAGCACCGAGGCCAGCTCCTCGCCGCCGGCCCGCTGGCCCATCAGCTCGGCCGCCCTCTCGAAGAGGCGGTTGGCCTCGCCTCGGTCTCCGAGCATGCGCCGGGCCGCCCCCGCCGCGTTGAGGACCCGGGCGTGCTCGACGGGGTCGAAGCGAGGGTCGAAGGCCCGGGCGGCCACGTCGTAGCAGCCGAGGGCCCGGCGCAGGTTGGCGGCCGAGTCCCCCACGGGCGCCTCGGCGTAGGCCAGGCCCAGCCGGTAGGCGGCGACGGCGTGCTGGTGAGGTCTGGTGCGGGCCGGGATGGCGGCCAGGTCGGCCTCCAGGGCGGCGATGGCCTCCATCGGATCGAGGCCGGTGCCCGTCGGCGTCGCCATCAGTGGGCCACCCTGCCGGCCGGGGCTACGGCCGGGCCGGGGCCGGCGACGCCGGGCCGCCGGCGGCGATGGCCAGACCCACCTGGCGCCGGATCTCTTCGACGGCCAGCGGGATGGCCCGGGCCACAGGGGCGGACAGCCCCTGCTGGAACGTCTCGGCGTCTAGGGGTTGGCACCCCACCAGTATCACCGACGGCGGCAGGGCACCGAGGGCCCGGGCCAGCATGAAGGCCCGGTCCGGGGTGGCCAGGTGCATGTCGGCCAGCATGTCGTGGCGCTGGCCGAGCGACAGGGCGGCCACGTCCACCACCTCGGGTTCGATGACCATCACCGTCCCCGGGGGCCGGCCCCGGTCGATGGCGTCGGCCACCACCAGGGCGTCGCAGCCGGCGGCCACCTCGTGGACCAGGGCGATGCCGCCGATGCCGGTCTCGACGACGCGCACCCCCACGGGCAGGTCGAGGGCGGCCATGCGGCGAGCCACCTCGACGCCGAAGCCGTCGTCGCCTCGCAAGACGTTGCCGACGCCGGCGATCAGGATCCTCACGGCGCCCCTCCGGCCTGCGGGCGCTGGGCGGCCTCGGCCCGCTGCTCGCCCCGCTGCTCGGCCACCCGCAGGGCGTAGCCCTTGACCACCCACCAGGTGAGGTACTCCTCCAGCTCGGCCCACGCCGTGTCGTCGATCGTGTCCCGCCAGTGGTCGAGCCGCCGCTCGACCGATCCGGCGATCAGGCGGTCCAGGGCGGCGATCGTCACCGGGGCGGCGGCGAGCCCGTCACCCCCGTCACCCCCGTCGCCCCGCAGGCCGGCGGCGATGGACGTGGCCTCCTGGTCCAGGCGAGCCAGCTCGGCGTCGGGATCCTCCCCCGGGTGGCCCAGCCCGTCCACGCCGCCGCCGGCATCGGGGCCGGAGCCGCCCGGTCGCTCGGTGACCCCGCCGCCGTCGGCGGGCCCGGGCTCCCGGTACCCCCCCGGGGCGGACCCGGCAGGCGACGGCCCGGCGCTGCTGGCATCCCCACCCGCCACACCCAGGTCCGCCTCCTCCCCGGGCTCCCCGGGCTCCCCGGGCCCTCCGGACTCCTCCTCCACCCGGCGCAGGCAGTACCCGTCGATCAGGGCGCCGCCGGCCCAGATGCCGATCTCGGCGATGGGCTGGTCCACCCGCTG
>JBOGGP010000327.1:0-2536 GCA_050744105.1 Acidimicrobiales bacterium | reverse complement strand
GCGGGCCGCCAGATGTGGCCGAGGCCAGGGCGCCGGCCGGGAACAGCGCCACTCCCGGCGACCAGGCGGCGTTGAGGTAGACCGAGTAGTCCGGGTCGGGAGCCAGGGCGCGCAGGTCGGCCTGCCGCCCCAGGCCCTCGAGCAGGGCGCCGGGCACGGGCACGGGGCGCGCCCCCGAGCCCGACGGGGCGTCGTGGTTGGGCACGACGACGAACCGCACGGCGAGGGGGGCGAGGAGGTGTCCCAGCTCGGAGGTGTCGCCGGCGGCCGCCAGCCGGAGGTCGGTGGCCAGCAGCGACGTGGCCCCGGCCTGCGCCGGGGGCCACAGGTCAGTGACCGACGGCTCCCCGTCGAGCGACGTGGCGTAGCCGACGCCGTCGGAGAGCCGCCAGGACCCGAGGGGCAGGGCCGAGGGGGCCCCGACCCACAGCACCCGGTAGTCGCCGGCGGTCCGGGCGGGCAGGACCAGGGCGGCGCTCGGACCCTGGCCGGGCAGGTGCCAGCGCCCGCCAGCCGCGCCGGCGATCACCGGCAGGGCGGCGAGGGCCACGGCGAGCGCCGCCGCGGCCGAGCTGAGCTGGCGCCAGCCGAAGCGGTAGCCAGGGAGGTCCAGCTCGAAGGCAGCCACCCCGAGCGCAGCGGACACGGCCAGGGACAGGGCCGCCGGCGCCAGCCACACCGTGGGATCGGAGATCGGCACAGGCAGCCAGCCCCGCAACCCGGCCCAGGTTATGGCCCAGAAGGCCAGCGCCACTGCCCAGCACCGCAGGGCCCACGCCAGGCGCCATGAGCCCCCGATCACCAGGGGCAGGGCGGCGGCGGCGAGGAGTGCCCATCCCAGCACCCCCGAGCCGGCCGGTCCGGTGTCGAACCGCAGGATCTGGCCGAGGCCGAGGCGGGCCCCCGGCCCCCCACCGACACCGAAGACCGAGGTTACCGAGGTAAAGGTGGTCCCCGACCAGGGCAGGAGGAGGACGGCGGCCACCGCCGCGGCGGTTAACGCCAGGCCCAGGCTGGCCAGCCCGGCGGAGCGCCGGCCGCCGGCGGCGGCACCGGCCAGCAGGGCGGCGCCGGCGACCGGCACCAGGACCAGGGCGGCGGGGACGAAGGCCCCGACGAGGGCGAGCAGCAGCCCGAGGCGGATCGCCGAGAGGCGGCGACGGGCAGGGCTGAGCCGGGAGAAGGGCGCGTCGCCCGCCGCCTGGGCCAGGGCGCCCACCAGCCAGGGGGCGGCGGCGTAGAGGAGCAGCCCGTCCCAGCGGCCGCGGGCCAGGGCGTCGTAGGGCAGCGGGTTGACGGCGTAGACGACCACGGCGGCCAGGCGCACCCGCGACGACCCGAAGGCCCGGGTCACCCGCCACGCCCCCCACGGCCCGACCACCAGCGGGCCGAGCACGGCGACGTGCTGGAGGGTGCCCGCCGCTCCGAGGAGGGCGAAGCCGGCCACGCCGAGCACGCCCAGCGCCGGCGGGGCGGCCGCCGAGCTACCCAGGCCGTCGGGGCGCCACCCGGACCACCACAGGCTCCACCAGTGGGCCACCCCTCCGCTGGTCACCGGGAGCCGGCCCACCGCCGGCAGCGGGTGGCCGAGAAGCTGGCGGGACCCGACGAGGAGCACGATCCCGAGGGCCACCACCACCGCGGTAGGCAACCTCCACCCGCCGCCTGGGCGCCCCGGGCCCGGCGGCGGAGATCCAGACCCGGCGGTGGGCCCGGCCCGGGGGGCGGCGTCCCCGCCGGCGCCCCAGACGGTCGTTGCCGGCGGGTCGCCCGCCGGAGCCGTCGCCTCGCCGGGCCCTTCGTCGGCCGGTGCCTCGTGGGCGGGTGCCTCATGGGCGGGTGCCTCATGGGCGGGTGCCTCGTGGGCGGGTGCCTCGTGGGCGGGTACGGCCGGGCCCGGGCCGGCAGATGCGCCCGCCAGGCCGGCCCGCACGATGGCACGCAGCCTGACGGCTCCCCGGCTCTGGAGCCGGCCGAGCTCGCCGTCGCTCACCCGGCGCTGGCGCTGGGTCCGCCGCCGGGCGCCGTACAGCTCAGCCGGCCGGGCCCAAGCCCGGCCGAGCGAGGCCACGGTGGTGGCGGCGTCGGCGAAGCGACCACCGGCCAGCTGGACGGCAGCCTCGACCACGCAGTAGAAGCAGGCCAGCGGGACGATCCAGGCCAGACTGACGAGGCCGTAGCATGTGAGTGCGGCGCGCAGCCGGTGCGTGTCGGTGAGACCCCGGGCCCGGCGGCGGGCCTCGGCGCTGGTCCAGCCCGCCCGCCGGCCGGTGGCAATGGCCTGGAGGTGCCGGGCCCGGGCCGTGGGAGCCACCACCACGCGGGCCCCGGCCACATGGGCTCGCCAGCACAGGTCGAGGTCGTCGCCGAACTGGTCCACGCCGGGACCGAAGCCGCCTAGGGCGACGAAGAGGTCGGCGCGCACCAGGGTGACCCCGCTCGGTGCCACGAAGACGTCCCGCACTGCGTCGTGCTGCTCCTGGTCGAGCTCCCCCGGGTCCACCAGCGGGTGCACCACCCCCACCCTGTCGGCGCC
>JBOGGP010000326.1:0-2570 GCA_050744105.1 Acidimicrobiales bacterium | reverse complement strand
GGCCGGGCCGGGGCCGTCCGGGGCGGTGGCGGGGATCCCGGCGGGCGGCCGGCGGCGCAGCGGCGGGTCCAGGGCCCCGGCGGCGAGGATCCGCAGCAGGTCGAGGTAGCGGTCGCTGTCCATGGCCGCGGCCAGGTCGCGCCGAGCCTCCCGGCGGGCGGCGGCCAGGCGGCGGAACAAGGGCGCGGCGCCGTCGTGGTCGGCGCCGGCCAGGCCCTCCACCTGCCGGGCCAGGCGGGCCCCGAGGACGTCGGCGTCACGCACCCGGCCGAGGGCAGCCGCCAACCAGCCCAGCTCGTCACGTACCGGGCCGGCCCAGGCGTCGTCGAGGAGGGTCCCGAAGGTCTGCAGGTCGCTGCGCAGGCGACGGGTGGCCACCCGGGCCTGGTGGACGTCCTCGTCGTCCTGGTCGAGGCGAACCCCAGGGTCGTGGGAGACCAGCCGGCAGTAGCCGGCGGCGATGGCGGCCCCGACCACCTCCCCGAGTGTCGATCCCGGACCGAGGCGAGCGACGACGACGTCGGGAGGCTGGGTGGCCCGCCGGCCGAGGGCGCGCACCACCTTGGGCCGGTCGTCGCCGAGCACGGCCCCTGCCGACTCCAGGCGCCCCACCACGGCTCCGAGCACCTGGCCGCCACCCGGGCCGACCACCTCGACCTCGACCTCGCGAAACCGGGCAGCCAGCCGCCGGCCGTCCATCACCGAGACGACGTCGTCGTCGATCTCCACCAGGGGGGCGCCGGCGGCGTCACGCAGGAGGGTGCGGCGCCGCCGGGTCAGCAGCCGGGCCACCGCGCCCAGATCCTCGCCGCCCTGCAGGGCCCGGACAAGGCTGGCGGCCTGGCGGGGCAGGGAGCCGGGGCTGCCCGGCCAGGTCAGCTCCTTGCGGACCAGGCCCCTTCCGTCGGGCGCCGCCGGCAGCTTGAGCGTCCAGCCCCGCTCACCGTGTGCGCCCGCCCGGCCGTCCCGGCGGTGGCGCAGGGTGACCCCGGCTCGCATGAGCCGCAGGGTCGGGGTGTCCACGTAGACCGCCCGCAGCGACACGTCGGTCAGGGCCTCGGCTGCCGCGCCGGCGACGACGCCGTCCAGGGCCGGGACTTCGAAGCCCAAGCCGACCTCGAGCTTCACCTCCCGTTCGAGCTTGGGCCCAGGCAAGGCCCAATGGTAGGTGACGAGCCCGCCCCGTCAGACCTCCTCTACGTGCGCGGCGAACCAGTCGAGCGTCCGCCCCCAGGCGTCGCCGGCCGCCTGAGGGTTGTAGACCTCCGGCCGGTGGTCGCAGTTGAAGCCGTGCTCGGCGTCGGGGTAACGGACGAGCTGGGCCGGGACCCTGGCGCCGGCCAGCGCCTGCCGCAAGGCCTCGACCTGGTCAGGCGGGATGCTCCGGTCGCGGTCGCCGTAGAGCCCCAGCATCGGCGTCCGCAGCGACTTCGCCCGCTCCAGCTGGGGCGGGAAGCCGAAGCGTCCCTCGGCCAGGCCGCCCCCGTAAAAGCTGGCCGCCGCCCCGAGGGGCCGGTCCACCGCGGTGTGGAAGGCGATGGTGCCTCCCATGCAAAAGCCGACGATGGCACTGCGACCGGGCCCGAAGCCACACGACTCCAGGTGGTCGAGGGCGGCGCCGATGTCGGCCCGGATGCCGTCGGCCTCGAGGCCGGCCATGAGCGGTGACACCGAGGCGTAGTCGTCGTAGCGGAGCACCGGAGCCCCCTGGCGGTGGAACAGCGCCGGGGCCACCGCCGTCCACCCGGCGGCGGCCAGGCGCCGGCACACCGACTCGATGTGAGCGGTGACGCCGAAGGCCTCCTGGACGACGACCACCCCGCCCCGGGCCTGGCCCGGTGGCTGACCGGCTTCGGGCTCGGCCTGGTAGGCGGCCATGGGCCCGTCGGGCGTCTCCAGGGTCAGGTTGGTGTTGGGCATCCCTATCTCCTTGCCTTCTAGGCACCAAACGATGCCGGATCACCGGTCTCTCCCGGCGCCGGCCGGCGCCACACCCCGAGCAGGGTACGGTCGTCGTGGCAGCCGTGCCGGGAGAAGTCGACGAGGGCGGCCAGGTCGAGCGGCGCCGGGGGCGTCACCAGGGCGCCGGCCAGGGCCGGTGCCACCGTCTCGGGCCCGTCCCTCAGCGGGTCGGCCACCCCGTCGGTCACCAGCACCAGAGCCTGTCGGGGACCGAGCCGTCCCTCGGCCAGCTCGACAGCCGGCGCCGGCGAGGGCAGGGCGGCGGTGGCGGTGGCGATCATCCCCTCAACACCCGCCAGCCCGCCGCCCGCCAGCCCGGCGGCCTCGCCGGCCACTTCCCCGCCGGCGGGGGCCAGGACGTCGTCCCACCCGCCTGGGCCCAGCACGAGCGCAGTGCCGTCGCCCACCCGGGCCACCGCCCATTCCCCGGCAACGGTGACCAGGCCCACCAGCAACGTGGTGGCCCCCACCTCACCGCCGCGGTTGGCCGCCCGCACCGCCCGGTCGGCTGCGTCCACGCCGGCCAGGCAGGCGGTCGCCTCCGCTCCCCGGTCGCCGGCCGGACCGCCGCCGGCGCCGGGCGCCGGCGCCCGGCGCCCGTCGTGGGC
>JBOGGP010000325.1:0-2597 GCA_050744105.1 Acidimicrobiales bacterium | reverse complement strand
GAGCTAGCCACCCCCTATAGGAGCGCTCGTAGGCGATGTGGGCCCGCTTCTTGGTGAAGGTGACCCGGACCTCGCCCAGCCGGTGGCCGGCGGTGGCCAGGGCATCTGGCCCGAGGCTCTTGAGGGCAGGGTCGACCGGATCGAGGGCCAGATCACCCACTCCGAGCATGCGGATCGTCTCTGCGGGCTCGCCCGTGGCAGCCGAGACCAGCACGTGGCAGGCGATGAGCCCGTCGACGGACGGGGCGAACGGCTCGCCTGAGCCCAGCCCGACACCGAGACGAGTGGTCTCGTCCTTCACCACCTCCATGGCCGTTCGGACCATCAGGCGGCGTTCCTTCGGGCTGTACTCGTCGGGCCCGGGCCGGCGGATGGGCTCGAGCCTGGTGCCCCGCCGGGCACGGTCTCGGACCTCGGGGCTGAGCGGGGCACCGGGCTGGTCGGCGAGCCAGCGCAGCAGGGCGAGCAGATGGATCGCCTTGGTGTAGGGGACGACCGAGGCGCTGCGTTGCTGCGTGGCGAGCAGCTCGGTCTCCCATGCGTCCAGGTGCTCGAGGCTGAGGTCGGCGAGGCCCAGGTCGCGCCCCCCGCTCTGGGCGTCGACCGAGACCAGGAGGGAGCGGATGGAACCCAGCTGAGCCCCTGGGGATCCGGCGCCGATGTCAGCGAGATGGACCCAGATGTCGGCCAGATCGGTGGCGAGGCTGGGGCACTCGAAGTCGGCCGGGTTCAGGTGAATAGCCCAAGCACTGCCTGGGTGGGAGTACCTGACCGTCCGCCGGCCCACCTCCTGGGTTGCCGGAGGGACGGGGAACGGCGGCTGGACCAGGGCCTTGTGGGCCCCTCGCCGGCTCACCGGTCCCTCCCCAACACGTCGGCGACGTGCTGGCGGAACGCCTCGGCCAGGTCGTCGTCGTAGCCCTCGGCTGCCTGCAGGTACCCGGCGGTGGTAGCCGGGCTGGCGTGGCCGAGGAGCATCTGCACGGTGATGAGTGGGTTGGTGACAAAGGCGTAGGCGTCGCCGGCCCGCTCCCGGCCGAGGCGCATGAGACCGGCCAGCATGCGCACGGCCAAGGTCGAGCGCATGACGTGGGGGGTGATCCGCAGCCCGGCCCGAGGCTGGTGGGGCGAGCCGAAGGCGGCCAGGCGAACCTGGGCGGTGGTGAAGACCTGGTCCCAGGTCCCCAGGTCGAGCGCCTCCCCGGTGGTGTGGCTCACGAACAGCGCCATCGGGTCCAAGGCCCCCTCCTCGGTGCAGGTGACGAGGCGGGCCCGCAGGTCGTTGGGAACGGCCTCGGCTGGGATCTCGCCTTCGTCACCGATCCGGACCAGGAGGCGTCCCCGCCCATCCCTGCGGGCGCTGGCCATCATCAACGCCCCTTCCCTCACCCGCCGGGCCAGTCGGCGCTGGGACGCCTCGACGACCGGTGCCCGCTCGAGGCGGCGGTAGCGATCGAGGACGCCGGCCGCCTCCTGGGAGATGAGCACCCGGCGGGGGACGTCCTTCTTCCCTACCCGCACGAAGTCGACCACCGGAGCGGTGAAGGCATCGGTGGGCGGCACCTCGGCCTCGAGGAGCAGGGAGGCCTCCTCTCGGCGCAGCCCGGTGGCGACCAGGAGGGCCCCGAAGGCGTGGTCCCGCTCGGGGGTGCGCACCGAGTCGTCCCCCTCGGCTCGCAGGCCGATGACCAGGAAGGCCCGGAGCACCTCTGGCTTCAGGTACCTGGGCAGGGTGACCTTGCGGACCGGCCGGGCGATGGTGGGCCGACCGGCCGCCCCCCAGCGGGGGATGGGGTCGCGTGGGATGAGCCCTTCTCGCTCGGCCCAGCCGAAGAACCCGCTGATCGAGCCGAGCTCGCTGCACCAGGACTGGGGCGCCAGTGCGGAGCGGGCGTCCCTGTAGGAGACGAGGTCGGCCTCGGCCACCGCGCTCAGGTCGACCATCGGGGTCCCGTAGCCCTCCAGGTACTCGCCCAGCTCGCAGCCGGCCTCTGCCGCCAGGCGCAGCGCCGTCCGTTCCCGCACGAAGAGAAGCAGCCGGGCCAGGTGGTAGGAGTGGGTGCGCTGGACGCTGGAGACCTTGAGGCCCCCCAGGCGCACGGCGGTGGATAGGTAGCGGTTGAGCGACCAGACCCCGGTCTCGGAGCCGTCGGCCTCGACGAAGAAGGGCAGCCCGTCGGAAAGCCACTGCCCGTCCAGGCCGGCCACCACCTCCTCAGCCGTGGGGATCGCCCCGTCGTCGCCGGCCCGAAGCGGGGTCCCCCGCAGCGCCACCCGGTCGACCACGAAGCGATGCACCCCCCAGTCTCTGGCCTGCTCAGGGAACGTACGTTCGCCCATCCATCAGACAGTACCGGGTCCCTGACCAAGAGCTGCACAGGGCCTCAGTCGTAAGACACGTTTTGGTTGCTACATAAGCTGCGCATGTACAAGGCCCAGCCGCACCTCGAGCGCCGCCACGCCACGTTCAAGGGAGTGATCGAGGCGGCTCCGCTCACCTTGAAAAGCGACACCCGCATCGACGCTCTCGCCTTGTGCTTGTACGTGGCGCTGCTCGTCCACGCGCTGACCGAACGCCAGCTTCGTGCTGCCATGGC
>JBOGGP010000324.1:0-2609 GCA_050744105.1 Acidimicrobiales bacterium | reverse complement strand
GCCCCGTTCGCGAACAATAATGTAGTCGGACTGCGCCTCGCCGCACAAGTAATTCTCGCCGCAGGGCCCAATATCCTTTGACGGCCTCAAGGTCGGCCCCGGCCCTGCCACCACGCCCGCTCGGCCCGCCCGGCTTTGCCGAGTAAATCCTGCCCGGCTGTTCCGAGGTCATATTGCCACTAGTTACTGTAAGGCTTACACTGTCGACTGTGGCAATAGCCAAGACCGATCCGAGTTGGGGCGAGCCGAGCCAGGACGGAGCCGGAGAAGAGTTCACGGCGGCCGAGCTGGCCCGCCGAGGAAATGTGACGGTGCGGACCATCCGCTACTACCAGTCCAGCGGCATCCTGCCCATGCCCCACCGCCAGGGCCGCAATGTCGTCTACGGCCCCCGCCACCTTCAGCGCCTGGAGTTCATCGCCGAGCTGGCCCGGCGGGGACTACGCCTCTCGGCCATCGCCGAAATCATTGCCCAGTCGGAAGCGACCGGTGCCTCGGCGTCCGAGTGGCTGGGGCTCGGCGATGTGCTGGTCCGGCCCTGGAGCGAGGACCGACCCGCCCTGTGGACCGAAGCCGAGCTGTCCGAGCATATGGACGGCTCGACTCGTATCACCCCCGCCGACCTCGAGGCCTCGGGGCTGATCGAGCGTCGCCGCGACACGTCGCCGTTGACGTACCTGGTGCCCAGCCCCGGGTTGGTCGAAGTGGCAGTAGCCACCGCCGAGCTGGGCCTGGACCTGGCCACGGCGTCGGGATTGTTGGAGTTCATGCAATCGAGCATCCGTGCCACCGCGGCCGAGCTGGTCGCCCGCTTCACCGAACAGGTGAGCGTGGGACACCTGGGTTCGGCCGGACCGGCCGAGCTTTCCCAGCTCCTGGAGAGGGTGCGGCCCCTGACCCGGCGAACCATCGACCTGCTGTTCGCCCACGAGATGGAACGGGCCCAGCGCCTGCTCCTCGAATCCACCGGGGCACAGGTCCCCCCTGTACCAGGTCGAGCAACGCCAACAACCGCCGTCGGTTCGGTCCGACCCTCACCCATAGGAGAACAATGAGCCCCCGCCCCACCCGACTGCAGATCCCAGCCGCCCTGGCCCTGGTCACCGGGGCAGGAAGCGGCATCGGCCAGGCCACGGCCCAGGCCCTCGCCAAGAAGGGCGCATCGGTCCTGTGCGCCGACCTCAACGGGGAATCGGCCGAAAAGACTGCCGCTTCCTGCTCCGAGCTGGGCGCCCCAAGCGCCGCCGCCTACGTCGTCGATGTGGCCGACCGTAACGCCATGGAGGCCCTGGCCGCTCGGATCGACTCCGAGCGGGGCCCGGTCGACATCGTGGTCAACAATGCCGGGGTGGGCATGAGCGGGCACTTCACCGACATGAGCGCGCAGGACTGGACGTGGATCCGCTCCATCAATCTCGACGGCGTGGTGAACGGCTGCGCCGTCTTCGGCCCGGGCCTGTTGGAACGAGGGCTGGGCCACGTGGTGAACCTGTCGTCGGGCCTGGGATTCACCCCCACGGCCACCGAACCGGCATACGTGACCACCAAGGCCGCGGTGCTGGCCCTGTCCCAGTGCCTGAGGGCCGACTGGTCTCGATCGGGAGTGGGAGTCAGCGCCATCTGCCCCGGGGTGATCAATACCCCAATCATTTCCGCCACCCGCTTTGTCGGGCCCATGGGCACGGACGAGACGCGTGACAAGACGAGCAAAATATTTCGCCGTGGCCACCGGCCCGAGAAGGTGGCCGAGGCCATCGTCGGCGCCATCGAGCACAACAGGGCCGTGGTCCCGGTGGGAATCGAGTCCCGCATCGGTTGGTACCTGCACCGCCTGGCCCCCATCGGCCTCCAGCAGGTCATCGCCAGGGCCGGCGCCCGCCGCTAGACCCCAGGGCCGGCGCCCGCCGCTAGACGCCAGGGCCGGCGCCCGCCGCTAGCTCATCGTCCTCTCAGCGTCCGGCGAATGTCTTTCATGAGCAGCACGAGGTGCATATGGTCGGTGGGGCTGGGCTCGAACTCGGGCACGAGGTGAAGGTAGAAGTCACGCGCGTCTCGTGACTCGGCGTGGACGAGGAGGCCTCGACAGCCGATGTCAGCGGAGAGCCCAGCGAGCCGGGTGAAGACGTCCTGGAGCAGGCCCGCTCCGAGCCCTTTGCCCTCGTGAGCGGTATCGACCCCGAGCCGGGCGAGCAGTGCAACCGGCTGTGGGTAGCGGCCGGCCCCCTTTCGGAGCCTCTCTGGGGCCGCCTCGACGTGGATCTGGGCCATACACCAGGCGTAGTACGCCACTATCCGGTCACTGGGCGCCTCGGTGACGACGAACACTTTCGTAGTACCGGTGTTGGCGGACTGATGAGCATGGCGGCGTAGCCAGTCAGTCTGCTCGCTCGACCGGCAGGAGAAGCTGGAGACGTCGTGGCCTTCGTTGAGCGGCTCGGGTGCTCGGTATGTCTCGCTCAATCGGAGAACGGCGAGGGGCGCTGCATCAGCCGGCGCAGTCCTGGGACCTCCCGGGCGCGTCGAGCGTTGATCGCTTCCCACTCTTGGAGGGCGGCGGGGTCCAGATCGAAGCGGCCCCGGTCGGCCAGCACCCTGCGGGCGGCGTCGTA
>JBOGGP010000323.1:0-2614 GCA_050744105.1 Acidimicrobiales bacterium | reverse complement strand
AGCGACAGGAGGCCGAAGCTGACCCCGGCCGCCACCGCCAGCAGCGAGGCCCGGCGGCGGGGGCGCCGCCCGGCCAGGACCACGGCGCCACCGGCCACCACGGCGCAGGGCAGGACCATAAGGACCCAGGAGCCGGTGCCGGGGTCGGGGTGCCCCCCGCTGGGGGAGGCGGCCAGGAGGAACGTGGCCACGCCCCCGACCACCAGGACCGTCCCTGTCCAGGCCAGCCGGCCCGGCTGGCGGTGCTCGCGGCGGGCGGCGAGGGGCACGGCGAAGACCAGCTCGGTGACGACGAGGGGGGCCACCAGCGAGACGTTGCCCAGGTCGAGGGCCAGGGCGGCGACGGCGTAGGCGCCCAGGAGGCTGGCCGTCCCGCCCAACCAGACGGGCCGGCGCACCAGCGCCCAGAACATGGAGAAGCTGAGGTGGCCGGGCGGGCCCAGGCTCCGGGCCGCCTGGTGCTGGAGCACTGCCGACACGGCGAAGACGGCGCCGGCCGCCAGGGCCAGGAAGGCGGCGGGGACCGGGTCCATGGCCGCGCCCGGAGCTAGGTCGAGGGCGGGGTGATCACCAGGCAACCATTGTGACCCCCGAAGCCGAACGAATTGGACATGGTCGGTCCCGGCTCCCACGACCTGGGCCCGCCGGTGACCATCCTCAGGTCGAAGGCCGGGTCGAGCTCGCTCAGGCCGAACGTGGGCGGGATCAGGCGGTACTGGATGCTCAAGGCGACCGCCACCGCCTCCAGGGCGCCGGCCGCCCCCAGGGCATGCCCGGTCACCCCCTTGGTGGACGTGACCCAAGGGGCCGCCGGGCCGGCGGCCGGTCCGAAGACGGCGGCGATGGCCGCCGCCTCGGAGGCGTCGTTGAGGCCGGTGGCGGTGCCGTGGGCGTTGACGTGGACGATGTCGGCCGGCGCCAGCTCGGCGTCAGCCAGGGCCGCCCGCATGCAGGCCATGGCCCCCGAGCCCCCCGGAGCCGGTGCGGTGACGTGGTGGGCGTCGGCCGTGCTCCCCGCCCCCCTGAGCTCGGCGTAGACGTGGGCCCCCCGGCCCACGGCCCGGCCCAGCTCCTCGAGGACCACCACCGCCGCTCCCTCGGCCAGGACGAAGCCGTCTCTCCTGGTGTCGAAGGGCATGGAGACGCCGCTGGTCGACAGGGCCGTCATGTTGGTAAACCCGGCCACCCCGGTCTCGGTGAGCGGGGCTTCGGCGGCGCCGGCCACGACCACCTCGCAGCGGCCCGAGGCCACCAGGCGGGCCCCGTTGGCGATGCTCTGGGTCCCCGCCGCACACGCGGTCACCGTGTCCTCGCAGGGACCCCGCCAGCCGTAGCGCATGGATATCCCCGCTGCCGCCGAGTTGGCCATCAGCATCGGCACCAGGAACGGGCTGACCCGGCGGGGGCCACGTTGCAGCCGCACCTCGATCTGGGTCTCGAGGCTCTCGAGGCCGCCCACGCCGGTGCCGATCCACACGCCGGTGCGCTCCGGGTCGGGATCCAGTGCGTCGACGCCGCCGGCGTCGGCCACCGCCTCGTCGGCCGCCACCGCGGCGAGCTGGGAAAACCGGTCCACCCGGCGGATCTCCTTGGTGGAGAACAGGGCGCTGGCGTCGAAGTCCTCGACCCGGCGCATGCCCGTCCCGGGCTGGTGCAGCAGGCCCTCCCAGAAGGCCTTCTGGCCCGTCCCGCACGGGGCGACCACACCCAGGCCGGTGACGGCCACCCGGCGGCCCCGGACCGACGGGCCGCCCTCGGGCCCGGGGGCAAGTACCAGCACCTCCTACAGCTTCGAGGTGACGAGGGCGAAGGCCTGGTCGACGGTGACGACTCCTTCGAGCTCGGACTCCTCGACGTTGATGCCGAACTGCTCCTCGAGGGCCATCACCAGCTCGACGAGGTCGAGGCTGTCGGCGTCGAGGTCGTCGGCGAAGCGGGCCTGGCGGGTCACCTTGGTCGGCTCGACCTGCAGCACCTCGACGGCACACTGCCTGAACTTCTCGAATGCCTCGTCGTCTTCCATCTGGTCCTCCGTAAGTAGTGATGCTGAATTTAGCGCCGCCTAGGCGCCCCACCGCACCTGGCGCCGCCTAGGCGCCCCACCGCCACACCGCCGAGGCCCACGTCATGCCGGCTCCGAAGCCAGCCATCAGGACCACGTCGCCGTCGGCCAGCCGCCCCCGCTCGGCGGCGTCTGCCAGTGCGATCGGTATGGAGGCCGAGCTGGTGTTGCCCGTGGTCTCGATCACCGACGCGACGCGGTCCTCGGTGATGCCCAGGCGCTGGGCCACCGCCGTCATGATCCGGCTGTTGGCCTGGTGGGGCACAAAGAGGGCGATGTCGTCGGCCGACACCTTGGCCCGGTCCAGGCTGTTGGCGGCCGACTCGACGGTGGCCCGGACGGCCCGGCGGAACACCTCCTGGCCCTTCATCACCATCCCCTCGCCGAGGTCGGCGTAGAGGGTGGGCTGGAGGGAGCCGTCGACTCCGAGGTCCCAGCCGAGGAGGGATCCGTCGCCGGGCACCGCCTCGACCAGGACGGCTCCCGCCCCGTCGCCGAAGAGGAACGCGCTGGTGCGGTCGGCCCAGTTGGTGGCCCGGGTGAGGGTCTCGG
>JBOGGP010000322.1:0-2628 GCA_050744105.1 Acidimicrobiales bacterium | reverse complement strand
GCGCTGGAGGGACGGCCAGATGGCACTGCGGTGGTGCGCAGCAGGCATGAACGAGGCCGCCAAGCAGTTCCGCCGGGTCAACGGCTACCTGCACCTGGCCGCCCTACGAGCCGCCCTCGACGCTCACACCGCCAAGACGGTCACACCCACCGAGTACTCTCATAGCAAGGAAGTGGCCGCCTGAGACCATGGGGCCGCCACCGAAGTTCCACGGAACTCGGGACATCCTCGGCGCCTCGCCTCCTTCCTCGAAGCGCAGGAGATGCCTATGTCGGCCGTCCCGCCACCCGCACGCGTCAATGCGGTGGCTGTGGACCGGGGGAGAAAGGCCGCCTCACCGACTCGCTCGGGTCTCGGATCACGCGAGAGGCCGGGTCCCTCGGTTCCTCGGCGACGTTCCCGTTCGATCGACCTCTGCTGTCGTAGCTCGGTCAAAGTCCCCTCGATGGCGCACCGGCTCAGCATCGGCTCCCAGCCGTACTCCTCCACAAACTCGAGGACGAGCCCCCTGCGCCCGATTTCGACCACGTCGACCTCGACCAATCCGGCGGGTTGGGCCAGTGTCATCGGGCGGTAGCCGCGGCGCTCGTCGGCAGCCATCGTAGGCAAGCGTACAGGTGCCCTTGCGACCGGGCTGGGCTACTCGGGCGAGTTTTGGGCCTCACTTCGAACGGGTCTCTTCTAGTTGGCGGTCACCGGCACCACCCGGCCCGCCGGCCCGCGGCCGAAGGCGGCCAGGACGTTGGCGGTGATGGCGGTGACCACGCCGGGGTCGGGGCAGCCCGGGCAGCCAGGGTGGAGCGACCCCACCCAGTCGATGGTGCCGGTGTCCCACACACCGGCCCCCGACGGGGCGGTGTAGTAGGTCATGTCGGCCTCCTCGGCCTGGCCGTCGCAGGTCACCGGGGAGGCGGCGACAACGGTGACGTCGAGCGGGCTGGGTTGCGACGGGCTGTAGTGGTCGAACTCGGGACCGACGATCCCGGGTATGAGCGAGCCGTCAACCAGGCCGGTGCCGGCGAACATCCAGTTGCCGGCGGAGGTGATCACCATGTCGGCATCCACCGGGTTGCACTGCCACATGCCGCCGAGGATGACGCTCTCGGGGAGGTTGTTGGGGGGGTCGCGCCACGCCCAGGGCGTGACATCGGCGTTGTCGGTCCCGTAGAGCGGGTCGAGTGACGGATCCTTGTAGTCGACCTCCACCCGGTCGGGCCCGAGGGCAGAGGACTGCAGGCGGATGTGGCGGTAGATGGCGTTGGCGCCGAGGAAGACGAGGTTTACTCCCTGGTCACGGGCGGCGATCACCCCGTTGCGCATGGCCAGCGAGTAGTACTCGTCGTGGCCCAGGGTGATGAAGCTGCGGTGCTGCTCCAGGATCGCCGGGTTCTCGCTGAAGTCGATGTCGGTGGTGTAGCTGACGTCGAGGCCGAGCGACTCCATCATGGTCACCATGGGCAGTTCCAGGCCGATGAAGTCGGACGATCCCTGGCCGTCGCCGTCGCTGAAGAGGTAGGGCCGGTCGAATGACAGGGCGTAGGAGCGCAGGGCCAGGCTGGCCCCTCCCGACGGAGTGGGGCCCTGGTAGAAGTCGTAGTCGCCCCACAGGTTGTAGGCCTGCCAGCTGGTCACGTCGTTGTTGACCAGGTAGGCGGACCGGCTGGCGTCGTCGCGGACGGTGAGCGGGACGTAGGACTGGAAGCCGGCCGAGCTGGTCAGCTTGAACAGGTAGTCGCCCTGGGGCCAGGAGGCGGCGGCGGTGGCCACCGTGAAGGGGTCGTTCCAGTTGCACGACACCATCCTCAGGCTGGGATCCACCCCGCAGTAGGGCTGGACGGTGCCGGCGACCGTCGGTGACGACCACACCAGGCGGGCCTGGTCGCCGCCGTACCAACCCATGCGGTAGGCGTCGACCCGGTAGGACGGTGCCGGGGTGGAGACGTAGAGGTCGACGCTGTCCCCCACGTCGACGCTGACCCGGCTGGCGTAGCCGGCGATCTGGGCGCCGGCCGCCGGCTGGGTGATCGCCCAGTCGCGGGTACCGGGCTTGGCGTTCTCCTGCTGGACCCACGCCGCGGTCACACCGCCCGGACCGAAGGCAGTGGCTGCGGCCAACGTCCCTGCCCCGCCGGCGCCGATCCCCCCAGCCGCCGGGACAGCGCCCCCGGCCTGGGTCGAGGCAGCGTGGGGGGCCGGGCGGGGCGGGCGGGGCTTGGTCCTACCCGCAGCCGCCCTGCCTGCCGCGCCCGCACTACCCGCCGCCGCCCTGCCTGCCGCGCCCGCACTACCCGCCGACGCCCTGCCTGCCGAGCCCGCCGTCGGGGCCGGCGCCGTCCCTGCCGCCGCCTTGGGCTCGGCCGGCCCGGTCCCCGCCGCCAGCACGGCGGCGCCGGCCACCAACACCGCGGCCAGGGAGACCATGTGTCGCCGGCGGCGGGCCTCACCTGAGCGCCGGCCCGGCGCCCGCGACGAGTGCGCCGGCTGGTAACCCCCCATCCTCTGCCGGCCTCAGACCGGCGGCATCGGGTCGTACTGGATGCCCCGGCGCACGGCCCGGGCGTGATCGGCGCTGCCCAGGCGCGCCACCAGATGCAGGGCCATGTCTATGCCGGCGGACACCCCGGCCGA
>JBOGGP010000321.1:0-2674 GCA_050744105.1 Acidimicrobiales bacterium | reverse complement strand
CGGCGGCGGGGGGGGCCAGCCCCTCGACCCAGGGGAGGGACGGATCGCAGCGGACGTTGAAGTAGTTTTGCACCCTCCGCTCCGTCGGCAGCCCGTTGTCGTCCCAGCCCATGGGGTAGAAGACCTCGAAGCCTCGCATCCGCTTGTAGCGGGCGATGGCGTCGGTGTGGGTGTAGGAGAACACGTGCCCCATGTGCAGGAGCCCGCTGACGGTAGGGGGAGGGGTGTCGATGGCGAAGGTGCGGGACCGGGCCACCTTCCGGTCGTAGCGGTAGATGCCCTCGGCCTCCCAGCGGGCGCTCCACCTGGCCTCGAGCCCCTCCAGCGCCGGCCGCTCGGGAGTCCCGCCCGCCGGGGCCACGCCCGCCGGGGCCACGTCCGCCGGGGCCACGTCCGCCGGGGCCACGTCCGCCGGGGCCACGTCCGCCGGGGCGTCCCCAGCCGCTTCCAAGGGCGCGCCGCCGTCGGCGAAGGGAACCGGGGCCGCAGTCATAGGCCGCTACGGTACAGCCGTGCTGCGGCTCTACGACACCGCTGCGGGCCGGGTGGTGACGCTCGGCCAGCGCGACCCGGGCCGGCTGTCGATGTACGTGTGCGGACCCACCGTCTACGGGGAGCCCCACCTGGGCCACGGCCGCTTCAACCTGGTCTGGGACGTGCTGCGGCGCTACCTGACCTGGAGCGGGATCGAGGTGCGCTTCGTCTCCAACATCACCGACGTCGACGACAAGATCATCGCCGCTGCCGCCGCCGCTGCCTCGACGGCGGCCGAGGTGGCGGCCGGTAGCGAGTCGCTGTGGTGGGCCGTCATGGACCGCCTGGGCGTCGGACGGCCGACGGTCTCGCCCCACGCCACCGCCTACGTCGGCTCCATGGTGTCCCTGATCGCCGAGCTGGTGGAGCGGGGCCACGCCTACCCCGGCGGCGACGGCGTCTACTTCGCCACCGACTCCGTCGACGGGTACGGCCTGCTCGCCCGCCAGCCGCTGGAGTCCCTGCGTGCCGGCGCCCGGGTGGAGCCCGCCATGGCCGCGGCCAAGCGGTCGCCGGTGGACTTCGCCCTGTGGAAGCGGGCCAAGGCCGGCGAGCCTTCGTGGCTGTCGCCGTGGGGGCGGGGCCGGCCCGGCTGGCACACCGAGTGCGTGGCCATGGCCCTCGACCTGCTCGGCGACGGCTTCGACCTGCACGGGGGCGGCAGCGACCTGGCCTTCCCCCACCACGAGAACGAGCGGGCCCAGGCCGTCGGCGTGGGTCGGGCCTTCGCCCGGCACTGGGCCCACTCGGGGATGGTAGAAGCAGGGGGGGAGAAAATGGCCAAGTCGGCGGGCAACACCCTCTCCCTGACTGGGGCGCTCGCTGCTCACGACCCGAGGGCGCTGCGCCTGCTCGTCCTTCAATCCCACTACCGAGGGCCGATGGCGGTGGGCGAGGACAACCTGTCGGCAGCCGACGCCACCCTGCGCGGCCTGGACAGCTTCGCCAGGGACCTTGCCGGGGCCAGGGGCACGCCCGTCGACGACCGGGCGGTGGAGGGCTTCAGGGGCCACATGGACGACGACCTCGACACCCCGGCGGCCACGGCGGGCGTGTTCGACCTGGTGCGCCGGGCCCGTGCCGGCGCACCAGGGGCGGCGGCGACGGTGTTCGAGCTGGCCGAGAACGCCCTCGGCCTGCCCCTCGGCAGGCCGAGCGAGGACATCCCGGCGGAGGTGGCCGGCCGGCTGGCCGAGCGGCAGGCGGCCCGGGCCAGCCGGGACTGGTCCACGGCGGACCGGATCCGTGACGCTCTCGCTGCCGAGGGCTGGGTGATCGAGGATGGCGCCTCGGGGACCACCGTCCACCGCTGAGCGACCCCCCAGAGGTCCGGTTCAGGGCCGTCCCCTGCGGGCAGTCAGAGGCAGATGGTCGGGATGATGCACACCGACGTGGTGGTCGGCGAGGGCACCTTGGTGGTCGTCGTGGTGGGCGGCACCGTTGTCGTCGTGGCCGGCGGACCGGTGGTCGTGGTGGCCGGCGCCAGGGTGGTGGTGGCCGGTCGGGGAGCCGTGATCGTGGTGGTGGCCGGCGGGCGGGTCACCGCCACGGTGGGCGGCACCGTGACCGGGGGCGCCGGGGTGGCGGCGGGCCGGGCCACGGTCGTGGTCGCCTTGCTCCCCGGCCTGGTCGTCGTCGAGGACGTCGAGGAAGGGACGGTCGTCGAGGGAGCGGTGAGGCCGGGGGGGAACAGCGTCCCGAAGCTGGGCACCGTGGAGGTCGGGACCGACGCGCCCACCTTGGCCCTGGCGGCCGGGTCGTTCGGCGGGGTGGCGGACGAGGAGAACGGGTGGAATGCCACCACGCCGGTCAGCGCGGCGGCGATCACGAAGACCGAGCAGGCCGCCAGCCACGCCCTCTGCCCCCGGCGGTGGGCCTCGACGGCCGGCAGCTCGCCGGTTGGGACGGTCTCGTCGGCGGGTTCGCCGGCGAAGCCGTAGGGCAGGACCTCGAACTCCCGCCCCGCCTGGTCGGCCGGGGGCACGAACTGGTACGGGTCTCCGTCGCCGGCGGCGGCCGGGTCGTCCAGGTACGGGCTCGGCGCAGGCCCGTCGTATCCCTCGTGGCCCTCGTGGCCGGCGTGGCCCTCGTCGCCGGCGTGGCCCTCGTCGCCGGCGTGGCCCTCGTCGCCGGCGTGGCC
>JBOGGP010000320.1:0-2684 GCA_050744105.1 Acidimicrobiales bacterium | reverse complement strand
TCGTTCCGCATGCGCGAAGCCCGCCAGAAAGGAGGTGGTCCCCGGCCCACCAAGCGCTGAAAGAACCCGAGAGGTGGGGACTTTTAGTTGGCCACCAGCGGGGACCGGAACTTGGCCATTGACAGGTAGTTACCCAGAAATAGGTGCTGACCAGCAAGTTTATGGAGCGAGCGACGGGAATCGAACCCGCGTTCTCAGCTTGGGAAGGGGCTGTCCCACCCTACGCCGACCAGCGCTTACGTACGCTCGGGGCAGGTCAGCGGCCGTTTCGGCTTGACCATCTGCGCCCAGCCAGGACCGGGTTTGACCGCTGGCTGTGGCACGAATGTGGCACGGCTTCACGCCTCGACGACGCGTTCACCGTCAGGCTGACCCGAGCTGGGCCGACCAGGAGTTCGACGCCACCGTCGGGAGCGGAATGTGCTATAGATAGCACATGATGTCTGTAGGGGTCCGTGAGCTTCGTCAGCAGGCCAGCGAGCTCCTCCGCCAGGTGGCCGGCGGTGAGACGATCGAGATCACCGACCGGGGACGCCCGGTGGCACTGTTGTCACCGCTCCCCCAGGGCAGCCCGCTCGAGCGGCTCCGGGCGGCCGGCGAGATCGACGATGCCGTCGGCGATCTCGACGAGCTCCCCGAGCCCCTCCCCTCAAAGGCCGGCGAACTGCCCTCGCTGCGGCTGGAGCGGCTCCGGCGGGCCGACCGCTGAGCGCAGCGACCTATCTGGACTCCTCGGCCATCGTGAAGCTCGTCGTCGCCGAAGCAGAGTCGGCGGCTCTACGAGACCATCTGCGCCGGCGGCGGCCCCTGGTCTCCAGCGCCCTCGCCCGCACCGAGGTACTCCGAGCCGTTCTGGGGGAGGGCAACGAAGCGCTCGCTCAAGCCCGTAGCGTCCTCAGCCGAATAGACCTGGTCCGGATCACCGACCGAGTCCTTAACGCTGCCGGCGAACTGCTACCAGCCGACATCCGCTCCCTCGACGCGATCCACCTCGCCAGCGCCCTGCAACTCGGCACCGACCTCAGATCCCTCATCACCTACGACCAACGCATGCTCGACGCCGCACGCCACCTCAGCCTCAATGCCACCAACCCCCAATAGACGCCTCCAAAAGCCGCCCCAGATGTGCCGATATGCGATATGCGCTTGCTGGGAGTGGCTAGCGGCCCGGATTCCAGGGCTCCGGACATGAGGGGGGAATGACTGCGGGGTCTCCCGGCTGCGGAACGGAACGGTCGTGCTGGCGGGTTCAGCAGCCTTTGACGTCGTAGACGAGGCGCAGGTTGGTGCCGGGGTAGAGGGTCTCGGTGGCGGTGAGCTCGCTGCACAGGGCGGCGATGGCCCGGCTGCGGCGGGGGGCAGAGAGCGCGTCGATGCTGACGTGGAGCTCGGCGCCTACGACTCGCATGTCGGCGGGGGCGGAGAAGGTCTCGGCGAGGAGGCTGTGGGCTTCGTCCTCGGCTCTTCGGTAGTGGGGCCCGAGGGCTCGGGCGAGGGTGGCCTCGGCGTTCCAGGTGGCCATGCGGATGGCGTCGTGGAGACGTTTGCGCTCGTCGTCGAGGCGCACGGCGCCGGGGCGGATGTCACCGAGGCGGACCTTGGCTGGGATCGCGCCGGCAGCCGCCCTGGCGGCGGCGAGGTTGGCCTCGGCCTCGTCGATGGGGGCGTTCGGGGCGTCGTCACCGGCCAGTGCGGCGTCGATGACGGCGGTCTTGGCCGCGCCCAGGGCGGCCTTGGCGGCCTTGGTGGCCTTGGCGGCCCTGGCCTTGGCCGGGTTGGGGACCATCCGGCCGGCGTCGTCGGGGGCCTTGGCGTAGGAGTCCATGGCGTCGAGGCCGCGGGGGCGCATGAAGCGGGACAGGTTCTCCTCCCGCCAGCGGGAGAACATGGCGGTGGCGACGTCGGTGACGGCCAGGTCCGCCCTGGTGGTGACGATATGGGTCTGATGCCCGCTGGCGTGGTCGAGCCGGGTGACCTGGCGGGCGGCGAAGTAGCGCCGCCTCTTGTCGTAGGCGAGACGCACCTGGCGATCGGCGAGATGGCAGGTGTGGGTGTGGCCGAAGCGGTCGGTCACCTGGTAGGCGCAGAAGCGGGATCTCGGCTCGGGCCGCAGGGGGCCCTTGCGGTAGGTGAGGATGTCGAGGCCGGCTCCGACCAGCTCGGCGAAGACCTTGGGGCTCCAGCCTCCCCTATCGAAGCCGATCGTCGCAGAGGCGTCGGGGCCGACCAGGTCCCTCACCGAGGCGACCGCCGTCTTCAGCTCCCCGGTGAGCGCCGCTCCCGGCGGGGACGACCACACCAGCACGGCGTCGCCGTTCGCGTCGGCCAGCCACGAGTCGGTGGTGGCGGCCATGGCGATGCGCGCCCGGGCCAGGTGCGCCCGGGGCAGGTCGGACCCGCCGTGATAGGCGCGCACGTGCCCGTCGACGTAGAGGATCCCCATCGCCTCGGGATGAGCGCCGGCGTGGGCTCGGGCGAGGGCCATCAGCCACTGCTCGCAGAGACCCATCCCGGCCAGGGCCTCCATGCGCCGACGGATCGTCTTGACCTCCGGGGCGCGGTCGAGGCCGATCAGGCGCCCGATCGCCACCGGCGGTATGCGGGTCAGTCCCTCGGCACGGCACTCGCCGACCAGGGCGGCGAAGACCAGCGTCAGGATCAGGGATCGCAGCCCGTAGAACGCC
>JBOGGP010000319.1:0-2697 GCA_050744105.1 Acidimicrobiales bacterium | reverse complement strand
CTGGACGCCCATCCGCCTCGATACCAGGGACAACTACGCCCGTGCGCTAGCCGCCCTGGGCCGGGCCGACGTGCTCCTGGTCAACCCGGTGCGCGACGGGCTCAACCTGGTGGCCAAGGAGCTGGCCCTGGTCAACCGGCGCGACGCCGTCCTGGTCCTGAGCGCCCAGGCGGGCGTGGCCGACGAGCTCGGCGAGCACGCCCTGGTGGTCAACCCCTTCGACGTCAGCGCCACGGCCCGAGCCCTGGGCCGGGCCCTCGACATGGGGGCGGCGGAGCGCCGGGGGCGGGCGGCGGGGATGCGCAAGGTGGTCGAGGCCCGGACCGGCCTGGACTGGTGGGACGACCTGGTGCGGGCTACCAGGCCCAGACGGGACTCAGGCGGCCAGGGCGCGGAGCAGGTCCAGGGCTCCGGCCGGGCCGTCGACGACCAGGTCGGCGCCGGCTAGCAGCTCTGGCGGGGCCTCCGGGCTCGACACCGCCACGGCCACGGTCGCCACCCCGCCGGCCCGGAGGGCGGCCAGGCCGGAGAATGCCTCCAGGTCGGCCCAGTCGTCTCCCAGGTAGCACACGGCCTGCCAGCCGGCGGCCAGGGCGGCCACCACCGTGCCCTTGTCGATCGCCACCGGAGGGCGCAGCTCGACGGCCAGGCGGCCCCGATGGACCTCCAGGCCGGTGAGGCCGGCCTGCTCCTCGGCGAAGCGGGCCACCCAGCCGGCGTGGCCGGGAGCGGTGCGGACGTGGAGGGTTACGGCGAGGCCCTTGTGCTCGACCCCGACGCCGGCGGGCGCTCCACGGCCGGCGGCTTCGGCCACCCGGGCCACCAGGGGCCGCCATCTTTCGGCGTCGGGATGGACGTCGACGGCGGGTCCCCACGACCGCTCCAAGCCGTAGAGACCGGTCAGGGCCAGGCCCCCGGCGCCAGCCAGACGCTCCTGCAGGAAGGCCAGGGGACGCCCGGACACCACTGCGACCAGCGCGTAGCGCCCGACCAGGGCGGCCAGCACCTCGATCACGCCGGGAAGCTCCCGGGCCGCCAGCGGATCGTCTACGACGGGCGCCAGGGTGCCGTCGAAGTCGGTCAGGATGGCCGAGCGGGCCGGGTCAGCCAGGAAGGGGGCCAGCAGGCGGTCTCGACAGCGCGCGCCGCCGGTCAACCGGCGGTGCTGGACGTGGTTGTGGTGCCGAGGGACTGGCCCGAGATGTCCGAGCCGACTAGTACAACCACGTCGGGGCTGGTGGACATCACCAGCGCGGCCGAGACGGGGGCGCTGGCCGGTAGAGAGGCCTGGACGGCGGTGCTGGGCAGGCTGAGGGCGCTGGCGATCTGGACCGCGGACGCCATAAAACCGGGCGTGCTCACGTAGACCAAGGAGGTCGTCACCGTCGTCGTGGTGCCGTTCTCTGGGGCCAGGGCGTCGTACTTGAGACCCTGGAGCTTGGTGACGAAGTAGCCGGCCCCGTGGGGGGCCGTCGTGCCGTTGAACACGAGCACCTTGACCGAGGTGGGTGGTGGGGGTGGGGTGGTCGAAGTCGTCGTCGTCGGCGCCGGCCGGTGGGCCTCGGTGGAGGAGGTGGTCGTCCCGGTCGACACGGCAGTCTTGGCGGGCGAGGCGATGTGACTCAGGGCTATCACCCCCACGACCACGACCAACGCCACCAGCAGGACCGCCCGCCCGGTGCGCGTCTCGGAGCTTGGATCGCGCCGCGGCGTCATCGCCCGAGCGGCCGGCCGGCGGACCGGCCCTCGAAGCGGGCCCGGCGGCGCTGCGCCCTCAGCCGGCGCAGGCGGCGAACGACGAGGGGGTCGTAGCCCAGCGCGTCGTCACCCCCGACCAGGCCGGCCAGCCGCCGGTAGTAGCCGGCGGAGGACAGCCCCAGCTGGTCGCGGATGGCATCCTCCTTGGGCCCCGGGCCGGTCCACCACGAGCGCTCGAAGTCGAGTATAGCCCGGTCGCGGTCAGACAGTGCCATCCCGGTCACCCTGCCACCCCCGCCGTCGCGGATCAAGGACCGTCGCCCCCACCAGCCCGGGCACCTCCCCGGAAGCGAGCGCCAGCCTGCCTCCACCGGATATCTTCGGCAGCCGTGGTGGACGAAGGGGCCAGGCACATCGGGATCGTCCTGTTCCCCGACGTCGAGGAGCTCGACGCCATCGGCCCGTGGGAGGTCCTCAGCTACTGGGCGGCCAACTTTCCCGAAGACGGGTTCGACGTCATGTGCCTGTCGCGCCACGGAGGCCTGGTGCGCTGCGGCAAGGGCCTGTCGATCCTCAGCCACCACTCCCTGGCCGACGCACCCGATCTGGAGGTGGTGATCTATCCCGGGGGCCTCGGCATCGCCCCACAGCTCACCGACGGCGAGGCGCTGGACTGGGTCCGGGTGCAGCGCTCCAGGGTGCCCCTGATGACCTCGGTGTGCACCGGGTCCCTCCTCTACGCCGCCGCCGGCCTGCTGGCCGGCCGGCCCGCCACCACCCACGAAGGTTCGCTGGCCATGCTCGCCCACCTGGATCCGAGCATCGACGTACGGACCACCGAGCGCTTCGTGGACGACGGGGACGTCGTCACCTCGGCCGGGGTGTCCGCCGGCATAGACATGGCCCTGCATCTGGTGGCGCGCCTGGGCAGCGCCGATCACGCCCGGGCCGTGCGCCGGGGCATCCAGTACGACCCGATGCCGCCGGTCTGAGGCCGGC
>JBOGGP010000318.1:0-2720 GCA_050744105.1 Acidimicrobiales bacterium | reverse complement strand
GTTCTAAAGTCGCGAGTGACTAGTGATAGAGGGAGAGCGTGTGGACGCCTTGAGGATCGCTGACGAAGAGGACGACCTGGACCCGGTAGGCACCGGCCGCCTCGACTTGGTCGAGCGAGACGCGGTTGGCGACCGGAAGGGTGGCTTCGGCAGGCGCCCGGACGTCGACGTGAACCGGGCGGCCCGGGCGATCACGGACCTGCTCGCCGCCCTCGGCGCAGACCCGGAGCGGGCTGGCCTGGCCCGCATGCCGATGCGGGTTGCCCGTGCCTATGCGGAGATGTTGAGCCCTGAGCCGTTCGAGGCGACGACCTTCCCGAACGAGGAGGGCTACGACGAGCTAGTGGTGGCGCGTGACATCCCCTTCACGTCACTCTGCGAGCACCACCTGCTCCCCTTCTCCGGCGTGGCCCACGTCGGCTATCTCCCCGCCGACCGCTTGATCGGCTTGTCGAAGATGGCCCGGGTGGTGGTTCACTTCGCTCAGCGCCTGCAGGTCCAAGAGCGCCTGACTACCCAGGTCGCCAGATGGCTCGACGCCAATCTGCGGCCCAAGGGAGTCGGCGTCGTCGTCGAGGCCGAGCATGCCTGCATGTCTGTGCGGGGCGTGCGGGCCAGAGGATCGTGCACTCTCACCTCGTCTTTGACGGGCGCCGTTCGCGATGACTCGCGCACCCGTGCCGAGTTCTTCTCCCTGGTTGGGTGCCGACCGTGACGGCGGTCCTGCTGTGTCCTTCGAACTCTCCCATCCCCCTAGCCCGGAGGTAACAGCATGAGACACTTCTCTTTCCGACCGGCCCTGTCCATGCGAGGTCGTGAGTTCCACGGGCTGCGGGGCTGGGCGGGCAAACCGCTGCACCCGCCGCTCACCGACGTCCCCATCGGGGCCTACGTGCTCGCCGCCGCATTCGACGTGATCTCCTTCATCGGCTCCGGCACTGCCTGGCAACGCGAGTTCTACCAGGCGGCGACGTTCTGTCTCATCGGCGGTGCCCTTGTCTCGCTCGGTGCTGTGCTGACCGGGGTGTGGGACTGGTGGCGTTCGAGCGAGGCCGGCACTCAGGCGCGGCGCACCATCAACTCCCACGCTTCTTTGATGGTGGTAATGACCGTGCTCGTCTTGGTGGACCTCGGCCTGCGGTGGTTCCAGTGGCATGCGCTTCCGGGACCGACGTCGACGCTGCTCGGCCTGAGCCTGGCTGCCGGTCTCGTGGGCGCCCTCGGGGCCACCTACGGCGGGACCATGGTGTTCGGCTACGGGTTCAACGTCGAGACCGCCGGAGACCACCCCGTGTGGCACCGCTCCGAGGTCGACGTCTTCCACGGAGATTCCGAGCCGACCTCGGCTGAGACTTCCTCCTCCGAGACGGCCACGTCGGTCGAAGACGCCGACCGGCCGGTGGCCTGACGCTGGTGGGATTGGCACCATACGGCACCGGCAACGGTCTGGTCGCGGTCGTAAGGGGTGGTCGCAACGACCGAGTCGTCGCGGATCTGCCCGTAGCCCCGCTTCGCCTCGGGTGTCGGACGTTCGCCCCCCGGGAACTGGTCGTGATGGCCATCGTCAACCGCACTCCCGACTCGTTCTATGACCGCGGAGCCACCTTCGCCCAGGCCGCAGCCATCGCGGCGGCCACGACGGCCCTCGACGCCGGCGCCGACATCATCGACATCGGCGGCGTGAAGGCCGGCACCGGCCCGTTCGTGTCTGTCGACGAGGAGGTCGACCGGGTGGTCGGCGTGATCGCCGCCATGCGCGAGTGCCGTCCCAGCGCCGTCATCAGCGTCGACACCTACCGGAGCGAGGTGGCGGCCGAGGCCCTCGCCGCCGGAGCCGATCTGGTGAACGACCCTTGGGAGGGGCATGATCCCGGTGTGGCGGCTGCCGCTGCCCGTGCCGGCGCTGGGCTGGTGTGCACCCACGCCGGCCATCTGCCTCCCCGGAGCGACCCTCGCGATCCCCGCTACGACGACCTGATGACCGATGTCGTCGCCACCCTGCGATCACTGGCCGAGCGCGCGGTCGGAGCCGGGGTGCGCCCCGACGGGATCCTCGTCGACCCCGGCCACGACTTCGGCAAGACCACGACGCAGTCCCTTGAGATCAGCCGGCAGCTCGAGAAGGTCGTGGCCAGCGGATGGCCGGTGCTGGTGGCGCTGTCGAACAAGGACTTCGTCGGGGAGACCCTCGACCTGCCCGTCGACCAGCGCCTGGCCGGGACCCTGGCCGCCACCGTCCTCGCCGCATGGGCGGGGGCGAGGGTGTTCCGGGTCCACAACGTGGCCGAGACCCGCCAAGCGCTCGACATGGTCGCCGCCATACGGGGCGACCGGCTCCCCGCCGCAGCGCGCCGGGGGATCAGCGCCAACGGACCGGCGGCAAACGCGTGTTGACGATGAAGGCCAGGCGGTTTGACGTCTTGGGACTTCTCTCCGGCGCGCTGGTGGGTACGGCCGCCCTCACCGCGATCATGGAGGCCGCCCAGGCTCGGCGGCTGACGAGGATGAGCCTGCCGTTCATGCTCGGGACCATGGTGACAGCGCGGCGTCCACTTGTGAGGATCTGGGGGACGTTGCTCCACTTCTCGAACGGCGTCGGGTTCGCCTCGGGTTACGCCCTACTCTTTGCTCGTTCGGGGCGCGCCGGGTGGCGCCTCGGGGCAACGGTCGGCGCCTTACACGGGATGGTGGTCCTCGTCGCCGCGCTCCCGATCGTCCAA
>JBOGGP010000317.1:0-2732 GCA_050744105.1 Acidimicrobiales bacterium | reverse complement strand
GCGGCCTCCACGGCCTCGATCCTTGCAGGTTCCATGCCGGGATGGTGGCGGCCGTCGCCGTGGTGGTCGACTGTCGATGTCGCCGAAGCACCTCCTGCGCCTGAACGGGCGCCACGTCCTCAATCCCCCGCACCTGGCATCGCCTGGGGGCTCCTGCTGATCGGTCCGAGCCACGTGTTCTCCGAACACCTGGGGTGGGGACCGCTGGGCCCTGCCGTGCTGGTCTCGATCGTGCTGGTCTCGATGGCGGTCGTCGCTGCTGGTCAATTGCGCCCTTGTACCTCAATTGCGCCCTTGTACCGTCGATCGACAAGCCGGGCGCCGGGATCCGCCGCCGTCGGTCGGGTGACCCGGCGTCGGCCGGAAGGGCCACTTCCAGTCATCGCCCTGAGCTGAGGTTGGCTACCGGCTACCCTCCGCCCGAAGGGCCACCAGCGGATTATTGTCCAGCTGAATACTCTCTGGAGCGCGGCGCCGGCCCCGCCGGCGATCTTGCCCGCCGCTCGGGCCACCCGGGCCGCCCGGGCCAGCCACGGCCGGTGGGCCCATCCAGGTGACTGGCCCTGGCGCCCAACCCGGGTTCCTCGGGTTCGCCGGGCCCGGTCGCCTGCTCGTGGGGTCACACCCGGCCGGGGTCGACCTCCACCCGCAGCCGGCCCGTCGGCCGCGCCACCGAGGCAAGCCCGTCGGCGAGCGCCTTGTGGTCCGGCGCCCGCACCAGCCAGCGGTCGCGGTCGGGACCGACGACCTCCAGCCCCGCCGGCCGGGCGCCGGCCAGAGCGGCCACGTAGGCCGCAGCAGCCGGGCCCGAAACCGCGGCCAGCGCCACCGCTGGCGGCAGCGGCAGGCCGGCGCGCGCCGCCGCCTCGGCGTCGCTGAGCACCCCCGGGTCGGCCTCGGCGGCTGCCACCACCACCGGGTGGTCGGGCAGGCGGGTCTGGACCAGCACCCGCCCCCCCCGCCGCCGCCCCCCCACCAGGCGCGAGGCTCGAGCCAGCAGGGCCAGGGCCGCCTCGCCGGCCCGGTACCGGGGGGCCAGCAGCTCCTGGTCCAGGTCGACGAAGACCACCACGTCGAGAGCCCCCCTCTGGTGCAGCACGGCCTCGGTCCCCACCGTCACCCCTCCGGCCGCCCCTTCCCCGCCGGCCGCCCCTCCTCCGGCCCCCCCCGCACCGGCCGCACCGCCCCCACCCCCGCCGACCGCACCCCCGGCCGCACCCCCGGCCACCACTTCGACGACCGGGCGCCCGGCCAGGGCTTCGAGCTCCTCGCGCGCCCGGCTGGCCCCGAACCTCAGCAGGCGCAGGGCCATCGAGCCGCAGGCGGCGCACAACCGCGGGCGGCCCAACCCGCAGCGGGGGCACTCCAACGCCCGCCCCGGACCTGACCGCCCCCGAGCTGACCGCCCCGGAGCTGGCCCGCTGGGCGCCGGCCGGGGCGAGCCTTCCTCGGCCACCGCCGCCCCGCAGCGCTCGCAGCGGGCCAGCTCCCCGCAGGCCCGGCAGGCGAGGAGCCGGCCCTGGCCCTTGCGGTTGAGCACGCAGGCCACCCGGCCGCCGCCGCGCAGCGCGGCCACCAGGGGCTCGGACCACAGGCCCAGCCGGGGGTCGTCGCCCCTACGGTCCACCACCTCGACCGGCGCCCACCCACGGCGCTCCGTGGCCCGGCTGGTCCTCAGCAGCGGCCCGGCTTCGAGGAGCTCGAGGGTCGGACAGGCCGACACCACGACACAGGGCGCGCCGGCGCGCCGGGCCCGCTCGGCGGCGACCTCGGTGGCCCCCCAGGTCGGCGCCGCCGCTTGGACCAGGCCCTCGTCGTGGCCGTCGACCACCACCACCGCGGACAGGCCCGGGCACGGGCCCCACGCCGCTCCCCGCGCCCCCACCACCACGTCGGCGCCGGCCCGGGCCTGGGCCCATTCCCCCGGCAGCAGGGCCACGGCCAGGCCGGCGCCGCGCAGCCGGCCGGCGAGCGCGCCGGCTCGCCCGGCGGCGGGCACGACCACGAGCGTCGGCCCGCGGCCGGCGGCGGCCAGCAC
Organism: Acidimicrobiales bacterium; assembly: GCA_050744105.1. GTDB lineage: Bacteria > Actinomycetota > Acidimicrobiia > Acidimicrobiales > Palsa-688 > JBOGGP01. The sequence goes on along the minus strand of JBOGGP010000317.1, from coordinate 694 downwards.
CACCGGGGTGGGATCGGTGGCCGGCGCCAGGCGCAGGATCCGGGCACCTCCACCGAGAGCCTCGGCGGCCAGGCCACCCACCTCGTCGCCCGCCCCCACCACACCAGCCTCGCCTGCCACACCAGCCTCGCCTGCCACGCCAGCCTCGCCTGCCACGCCAGCCCCGCCTGCCACGCCAGCCCCGCCCACCACACCAGCCCCGCCCACCACACCAGCCCTGCCCACCACACCAGCCCCGCCCACAATACCAGCCCCGCCTGCCACACCAGCCCCGCCCGCCATACCAGCCCTGCCTGCCATACCAGCCTCTCCTGCCACACCAGCCCCATGCCGCCGGTCCGCCGGGAGGCCGGCCACCGCCCCCTCCGGCGACGCCGCCCGCAGGAAGTGCGCCCGCCGGCCCGCCCACCGCCACGCCGCCCAGCGGGCCAGGTCGACGAGCTCGGGCTCGGGCCCCCAGCCACTGACCTTGGCGATGGGGCGCAGCTCGACGCCGGTCACGGGCGTGACACCTGTGGCCACCACCCAGCCCCCGACCCGCCGGCCGGCCAGGTCGACCCGTACCACCGTGCCCGACCGCACCTGGCCCTCCATCGACGCCGGCACCAGGTAGTCAAACTCCTTGTCGATGGCCGCCACCTCCGGCAGCACCCGCACCACGAGCGCCTCCCCGGAGGGCACCACGGGCTGGCGG
>JBOGGP010000316.1:0-2747 GCA_050744105.1 Acidimicrobiales bacterium | reverse complement strand
CCGAGCCTCTACAACGAGGTCGTCTGCCTGAGCGCCGACCGCTTCGCCCCCTCCTGCACCGAGACCGGCAAGGGTCACGGGCGCATCGAGACCCGCACGATCCATGTCGCGTCCACCCCTTGCGGCCATGTCGAGTTCCCTCATGTACGAGCTGTTGTCCGCATCGACCGGGAAGTCGACGATGCGAGGACAAAGGAGCCACGCTGGATAGTGACCGCCTGGGCGGTCACCTCCGCCACCGTCGGCCCGCCCCGCCTGCTCGCCGCCAGCCGGGAGCGCTGGGTCATCGAGGTGCGCCACGAGGCGCCATGGAACCGTGCGGAGATGAAAGGACTCCGCCTCCGAGCTGTCGCAGCAGCTCGCTGAAGCTGAGGGCAGCCTGATCCTGGGAGCGCAGGGGAGGGTGGGAGCAGCCCTGACAACGACGGGACGGGCCGGCACTACCAGACGGCCTGGGTCCGGCAAGCAAGACGGAAAGGCGAAACGCAAGTGAACCGGTGGTCGAACCCCCTTCATACCAGAACCGGCCCCAACCTGGTGGATATGGGCCGGCCAGCAACGCACGCCGGGCGGGAAGCTCACGCCCAGCGACTCGGAAGCCGTCCTCTCGATCGCGGTGGCGAGGCCACGAGGAATGCCTACGGCGTACTCGTGGCGAGGTTGCAGGGGAATAGCCGGGCGCCAACCCCGTCGAACGGTACATGGTGAACGTGGGAACCACCCCGGAGTCGCCCTCTCCATCGCACAGCCAGTGCGTTGGCGGGCAGGCCCGTTGTCGGCTGATGGCCCTGGGGTGGGGCGGAGGGTTGGCGAAGCGGGGACGTGGGGCGTCGCCAGCGACCAAGCCGAACATTTCCGTACTCACCAAGAGTTGACCGTCACAGCCCGGCCGGCGCCGATTCCGATGGTCGGGATGGACAGGGACTGGGACTCCGTTACCCGCCGGGCCGCTTCAGAGGGAACCGCCTCAAGCACAACAGCGCAGGCGCCACCCGCCTCAAGGTCCTGAGCGTCAGGAACGAGCTGGTCGGCGGCGGCTCGTGTGCGGGCTTGGACCTTGTTGCCACCAAGGGCATGTATCGACTAGGGCGTCAGGCCCAGATGGCCCATGACCGCGATGCCCTTGGCGGCGAGTGCCCGCACGAGTGGCGCTTTGGCGCCCTCGATCTCCTTCACAAGGCGGTTGGCGTTGCGCACCCTCTCAGTCACTGGCACCTCGTATGAGCCGAACGGCAGGTCTCCGACCAGCAGTGAGTTTGTCAGTCCACGTCCCACTGCCTGGCAATGACGGATCATGTCCTCCATCGTCACCGGGAGGGTGGTGTCGTGCCCGAGGACCATGATCCCGAGCGTGTCGCCAACAAGGACAAGGGGGACACCCACCTCGTCAAAGATGCGAGCGGTCTGCGCGTCATAGCAGGTGAGCATGGCGAAGCGATGACCGTCGCGCTTAAAGCGTCCAAGGTCAGCAACGGTGATAGGCATGGCATTCTCCTTCCGGGTCCCGGGGCTCACGCTGGGCTCACGCCTACTGTACAGGCCGCTGGTACCGAACCTATCCGAAGCGACGACTGCGTTCCGAAATGACCGCTTCTGATGACCAGCCGCCACCGGCCCAGACTAGACTCATCTGCCAGGGGGCGTCAAAGGCCGTTTCCGAAAACAACGTCCAACGTCCTATCCGGCCCATGTGTACCACGGCTTCTGACATATCGGTGGGGTATCCGTAAACGTTCACAGCTGCGGCGAGCTTCACTAACGCCCACACGTCCCGATCAGGGCCGGCGCAGAACACCCGCTCAAGAATCCAGGACTCTGGACATGAGGGGGGAGAAACCCTTGTAGATCAAGGAGAGCATCCACCAACGACGTGCGCTGTGTGGGACAATGAATGCGTGGAAGTTGCCAGGTTGATGGGGTCTGCTGGGATGGTGAGCGTGCGGCGAGGCCAGCCACTTCCGTTGCGCCCGGCGGGGTCGGTGTCGATGGGCCCGGCGGCGTCGCTGCTCGAGGACGACGAAGGTGGCCTGGTCACGATCTGGGGGATGGCGACGTGGTGCTGGGACGCCGGGGACGTGGCCGGCCGGCGGCTCGCCGCGGTGGGGTTGGTGGCGGCAGGGGCAGCGACCCAGGTGGAGGTGGCCTCGGCCTTCGGTGTCGATGACGCGACGCTGCGGCGGTGGAGCCGGGCGTGGGAGTCGGGCGGCGTGACCGCCTTGGTCCCCGAGGTGCGGGGGCCGCGTCGGCGCTCGAAGCTCACCGATGAGGTGATCGAGCGCATCGGGGGGTTGCGGGCCGGGGGGGCCACCCTGGTGGCGATCGCCGAGGCGACGGGGGTCTCGACCGACTCGGTGCGCACCGCTATCCGAGCATCGGCCGCTCCCGCCCTCGGCGGCAACAGCGACGGCAGCGGCGAGGGGGACGCCCTGGTCCCCCTGGCCCAGCCCGCGGACCGCCGGGCCGAGCGCGAGGCCGCGGCTGCGGGGCTGCTGGATGGAGCAGGGCCGGTGATCTGCGAGGGGGCCTCGCTGCCGCTGGCGGGGGCGTTATTGATCCTGCCGGCCTTGGCCGTCACCGGTGTCCTGGAGGCCGCCGAGCGAGTCTTCGGCGCCCCGAGGGCGGCGTTCTACGGGCTGCGATCCCTGATCCTGACGCTGGTCTTCGCCGCCCTGGTCGGCGAGTGCCGTGCCGAGGGACTGACCCGCATACCGCCGGTGGCGATCGGGCGCCTGATCGGCCTCGACCGC
>JBOGGP010000315.1:0-2759 GCA_050744105.1 Acidimicrobiales bacterium | reverse complement strand
GTGGCCGCCCTGGCCGCGGCCGGCCGCCTGAGGGACCTGGCCGGCGTCGGCGAGAGCACGGCCCAGGTGATCACCGAGGCACTGGCCGGGGACGTGCCCTCCTACCTGGCCCGCCTGGAGCAGGATTCCGGCCCCGGCGAGCACCCCCCAGCGGTGGATGCCATCCTCCAATCGCTGCGCGGCGACCTGCACTCCCATTCGGACTGGTCCGACGGCGGCAGCCCGATCGCCGACATGGCCGCCGCCGCCCGGCGGCTCGGCCACGAATACCTGGCCCTCACCGACCACTCTCCCCGCCTGAGCGTCGCTCGGGGCTTGAGCCCGGAGCGACTCCGCCACCAGCTCGAAGTGGTCGCCGCGCTCAACGAGCGACTCTCCCCCTTTCGCATCCTGACCGGGATAGAGGTGGACATCCTGGAGGACGGTTCGCTCGACCAGGACCACGACGTGCTGGCGTCGCTGGACGTCGTGGTGGCCTCCGTCCACTCCAAGCTGCGCATGGAGGCGCCGGCCATGACCCGGCGCATGGTGACGGCGGTGTCGGACCCGGTGGTCGACATCCTGGGCCACTGCACCGGCCGGCTGGTGGTGGGGAGGGGCAGGCCCCCGTCGAGCTTCGACGGCGCCGAGGTGTTCGGGGCCTGCGCCGCCCACGGCACCGCGGTGGAGATCAACTCCCGGCCCGAGCGCCTGGACCCGCCCGCCGAACTGCTCGACGTGGCCGCCGGCGCCGGGTGCCTGTTTAGCATCGACACCGACGCCCACGCCCCGGGCCAGCTCACCTGGCTGTTCCACGGGGCGGCCAAGGCCGTCGCCAGCGGGATCGGGCCCGAGCGGATCGTCAACACCGCGCCGGCCGGTGACCTCCTCGCCTGGACGCGGGGCCACGGCTGAGCCTGGCCGCCGGCATCGGGACCTACAGGGAGGCTGGGCAACCGCCGATATCGCAGCGTGAGGCAGACTCGCCACCCGCCCGGCCCCCCCCGCTCGGCCGGGAGGGACCGATGGCTGGTCGTCCTGGTGGTCCTGGCCGCCGGCGCCCTGTCGTGGTCACTCCTCGGCCCCGGCCACGCTCCCGCCGGCCGGCCGGGTGACTCTGCCGACCGGGTGGCGCCCCCCGTGACTGGGGCGACCGGCCCCGGCGGCCCCCCGGCGGTCCCGGTGGGAGGGCCATGGGCCGGGCTGTCGGCCCAGACCGTGGTCCACCTGGCGGTGCCCATCGGCTTCGGGCTCGGGGTGCTGTCCTTCCTCGTGGTCCAGTCACTCGTCGACCACCAGGACCCCAAGTTGGCCCAGGCCCCGGCCCGAGGCGCCGACGACAGCGTCGGCTTCAGTTGAACCCCGGCGCCCGCCGCCGGCCCCCCCCGGGACCGGGCGCGGCCCTGGTGGTGGCCCCCGGTGGTGGCAGGGGGGAGCAGGCGGCCCTCGCCGACCGTCTCGGCCTGCTCCTCGTCGTGCGCTGCGGGATCGTGGCCTTCGTGGTGGTAGGTGCGGTGGCGGCACCCCGCCAGCTGGGCCTGACCGTGGGCCAGGCCGGCCCGATCTCGGCCGCCTATCTGGTCCTGGGCGGGGCGGTCGAGTGGTTCCGACGCAACGGGGGGCGGGGCCGCCTGCATGTCTTCCGGGCCATGCTCCCGCTCGACTCGCTGTACCTGGTCCTGGTAACCGCCCCCACCGGGGGCCCGCGCAGCGAGCTGGAATTCCTCTTCTTCGTGCAACTGGTGGCCACCACGCTGCTGGCCAGTCCCCGCACCGGCCTGCGCATCGCGCTGTGGGACTCGTTCCTCTTCGTGCTGGTCGGCGCCCTATCGCTGGGCCCCGAGATCGCCCGGCTCCTCGGCGCCGGAGCGGTGGACGCCACCGACCCCACGGCCTTGGCCGTGGCCATCATGGCCTTCTGGGCCGTGGCGGTGTGCACGGCGGTCTCCTCATCGGTGAGCGAGAGGGAGTTGCGCCGCTCCAAGGCGGAGCTGGGTGTGATGGCCGCCCTGGCTGTCGAGCTCGAGGCGGCGACCACGGCAGACGAGATCCTGCCGATCCTGCTGCGCCGGTCGGTGGAGGTCTTCGGGGCCGGCCGGGGCGCAGTCCTCTGGGGCAACGAGCGCCAGCTCCAGGCGTGGCGCGCCGGCGTGGCCGACCGGTTCGTGGCCGGGCCAGGCGTGGTCGGGCCTGGCGTGGTCGGGCCAGGCGTGGCCGGGCCTGGCGTGGTCGGGCCAGGCGTGGCCGGGCCTGGCGTGGTTGACCACGTCCGGATAGACGAGGTCGGGGGGGGCGACCTGATAGTGAGGCAGGCCGGCGCCGGCCGGGCCCCGGTCCTGGCCCGCCGGCTGGATCCGTCGGCCGACCCTGTCCTGTCGGGCCTGCTGCCCGGTGCCCGCAACGTGGTCGTGGTGCCCCTGCCCGAGGAGGGCGACCAGTCGGGAGCGCTGGCCCTGGAGAGGGGTGGGACATGGCACCAGCGGGTCCCCAGGCGCACCCTGGCCGTGCTGGAGCAGCTCTGCTCGCACGCCACGCTGGCCCTGCGCAGTGCCCGCCTGTTCGCCGAGGTGGGGCGGATGGCCACCATGGACGGCCTGACCGGCCTGGCCAACCGCCGGGAGTTCGACAGGTCCCTCGAACGTGAGGTGCTCCGGGTCCAGCGCAGCGGCGAGCCTCTGAGCCTCGTGCTCATTGACGTCGACCATTTCAAGGCGGTGAACGACAGCCTCGGCCACCTGGCCGGCGACGAGGTGCTCAGGGCCGTGGCCACCGTCCTGGCC
>JBOGGP010000314.1:0-2768 GCA_050744105.1 Acidimicrobiales bacterium | reverse complement strand
GGCCGGCGACTGGTGGGGCCGGCGACTGGTGGGGCCAGCGTCACTGGTTGGGGCACGGTCCTTTAGCGTGACCGGGATAGAACACCTGCGGTCGCTGACGGCGGCCACGACCCCCGACGAGGCACTGGAGGCCTTCCTGGCCTGGGTGTCGGCCCGGGGCCTCGGCCTGTACCCGGCCCAGGAGGAGGCCGTCCTCGAGGCCTTCGCCGGCAACAACGTGATCGTCAACACGCCCACCGGGTCGGGCAAGAGCCTGGTCGCCCTCGGGGCCCACGTGGCCGCCCTCAGCCAGGGCCAGCGCAGCTGGTACACGGCGCCGATCAAGGCCCTGGTGTCGGAGAAGTTCTTCGACCTGGCCGGCCAGCTCGGCCAGGACCGGGTGGGGATGCTCACCGGTGACGCCTCCATAAACCCCCGGGCCCCGGTGATCTGCGCCACCGCCGAGATCCTGGCCAAACAGGCCCTGCGCCTGGGCTCGGGGGCGCCGGTGGACCAGGTGGTCATGGACGAGTTCCACTTCTACGCCGATCCCGACCGGGGCTGGGCCTGGCAGGTGCCCCTGATCGAGCTGACCGGGGCTCAGTTCCTGCTCATGTCGGCCACCCTGGGCGACGTCAGCCGCTTCGAGGCCCAGCTGACCCGGCGCACCGGCCGGCCCACCGCCGTGGTGCGCTCCGCCGTCCGGCCCGTGCCCCTCGACTACCGCTACGCCCAGACCACCATGACCGACACCCTGGAGGACCTCCTCGGCGCCGGCGCCGCCCCGGTGTACGTGGTCCACTTCACCCAGGCGGCGGCGGTGGCGCGGGCCCAGGCCCTGACCAGCCTCTCGGTGGCCACCCGGGCCGAGCGCCACGCCATCGCCGCCGCCGTGGCCGGCTTCCGGTGGAACACCGGGTTCGGGACCGCCCTCGGCCGATTCGTGAGGGCGGGCATCGGGGTCCACCACGCCGGCATGCTGCCGCGCTACCGGCGGCTGGTGGAGCGCCTGGCCCAGGAAGGCCTGCTCAAGGTCATCTGCGGCACCGACACGCTGGGGGTAGGGATCAACGTCCCCATCCGCACCGTGGTCTTCACCGGCCTGGCCAAGTACGACGGCTCGGTGAGCCGCATCCTGACCGCCCGGGAGTTCCACCAGATCGCCGGCCGGGCCGGGCGGGCCGGCTACGACACCGCCGGCAGCGTGGTGGTCCAGGCCCCCGACCACGTCGTCGACAACGCCCGAGCCCGGGCCAAGGCCGGCGACGACCCCCGCAAGGCCCGCAAGGTGGCCAGGGCCAAGCCGCCGCCGGGCTTCGTGGCCTGGACCGAGGAGACCTTCGACCGCCTGGTCACCTCGGCCCCCGAGCCCCTGCGGTCGAGCTTCGCCGTGACGCACTCCATGCTGCTCGACGTCCTGGACCGCCCCGGCGACGGCTGCGCCGCCCTGGCCCGGCTGCTGACCGACAACGACGAGGCCCGCCCGGCCCAGCGGGCCCACATCCGCCGGGCCGTCTCCATCTACCGGACCCTGGTGGCGGCCGGCGCCGTCGAGACCCTGGCCGAGCCCGACGCATCCGGCCGGCGGGTGCGGGTGACCCTCGACCTGCAGGCCGACTTCGCCCTCGACCAGCCGCTCAGCCCCTTCGTCCTCGAGGCCGTGCCCCGCCTCGACCCGTCGTCGCCGGTGTGGGCCCTCGACGTGGTCAGCGTGGTGGAGTCGACGCTGGAGAACCCGAAGTCGGTCCTGGCCGCCCAGCTCGACAAGCTGCGGGGCGAGGTGGTCACCGCCCTCAAGGCCGACGGGGTGGAGTACGAGGCCCGCATGGAGGCGCTGGACCGCCTGGAGCACCCCAAGCCCCTGGCCGACTTCCTCTACGACCTGTTCGATCGGTACCGGGTCGTCCACCCGTGGGCGGCCGACCACAACGTGGCCCCCAAGTCCGTGGTCCGCGACCTCTTCGAGCGGGCGATGGGCTTTGCCGAGTACGTGGCCCACTACGGCCTGTCCCGCTCGGAGGGCCTGGTCCTGCGCTACCTGTCCGGCGCCTACAAGTCCCTCAGCCGGGCCGTCCCCGAGGACGCCAAGACCGAGGAGCTGGTCGACCTGACCGAGTGGCTGGGCGAGCTGGTCCGCCAGGTCGACTCCAGCCTGCTCGACGAGTGGGAAAGGCTCCGCAATCCAGAAGCGGCGGGCGGCGGCGCCATGGAAGGCAGCGCCGTCGGGCCCGACGTCCTGGCCGAGAGGCCGCCTGGGGTCAGCACGAACCGCCGGGCGTTCCGGGTCATGGTCCGCAACGCCGCCTTTCGCCGGGTCGAGCTCCTCGCCCGCCACGCCTGGGCCGCCCTGGGCGAGCTCGACGGGGACTGCGGCTGGGACGCCCTGCGCTGGGAGGCGGCCGGGGCCAAGTACTTCGTCGAGCACGGCTCGGTCGGCACCGGGGCGCCGTCCCGGGGCCGGGATCTCTTCCAGCTCCAGGAGGCGGGCTCCCTCTGGCGGCTGCGCCAGGTCCTCGACGATCCCGCCGGCGACCGGGACTGGGCGGTGATGGCCGAGGTCGACCTGGCTGCGTCCGACGAGGCCGGCGCCGCCGTGCTGCGCCCGGTGGCCGTGGACCGGGCGTCCCAGTGGTAGCCGGGCCGGGCTCGTAGCCGGGCCGGGGTGGTAGCCGGGCCGAGGTGGTAGCCGGGCCGAGGTGGTAGCCGGGCCGGGGTGGTAGCCGGGCCGGGCTCGTCGCCGGGCCGGGGTGGTAGCGGGGCCGGGCTCGTCGCCGGGCCGGGGTGGTAGC
>JBOGGP010000313.1:0-2768 GCA_050744105.1 Acidimicrobiales bacterium | reverse complement strand
GGCGTCGGCCCTCGGCTTCCTGCACTCCATCGAGAAGTCGATCCGGACCTTGTTCAGCTACAGCACCTTCACCCTCCACCCGGGGCCACTCCTCCTCTACACCGGGGTCGGGGGGGTGTTCGTGGCCCTGGTCGGCTCACTGGCCAACGTGCTTGCCGCCCTGCTCTACAACCTGATCGCCGACGTGGTCGGCGGCATCCAGGTCGAGGTCTCGGGTCCCGACATGGACCCCGACGACGGCCGGCGCCCCCACTGAGGCTGCTGCCCTCCCACCGCGCCGAGCTCCGCCGGGCTGCTCAATGGGACAGGATCGGGGCGATCTCGAGGACCCGGGGCGAGGCCATGGCCGCCCGGGCGTCCGCCGGCTGGGTGGGGAAGGCGGAGTACGACGCCCGCAGGGTCCCGTCGAAGCCGACGAACGTGTCGAGGCCACCGGGGGAGACGGCGGTGGGGACGCTGGCCAGCAGCGGCTCCTGCGCCGGCTTGGTGCACGGGCCAGACACGGTGGCGCACCAGGCCACGCCGGTGTCGTAGGTGTCGGACTGCCAGGTTCCCCCCGAGTAGAACAGCCACCAGCCCCCCTTGGTGTCGGCCAGCATCGCCGGGCCCTCGATGATGCCGTGCTCCCAGGCCTGGTCGGCGCCGATCAGGGGCACCGCCGAACCAGACGTCGACCGCCCGTCGGAGGTGAGTGACTGCTCCCAGATGCCGACCGGTGCCCCGACGGCGTTTCCGTCGTTCTTCCACACCAGCGCGTACCGTCCCGGGCCGGTAGAGACCACACTCGGGTCGATGTCGCCGCCGAGGGCGGTCTGGCAGACCAGGGGAGCCGTCGACGAGTCGACGAACGGGCCGGTGGGGCTGGTCGAGAACGCATCCCCGATGCACTCGAGCCCGCTGGCCGTGTCCTCGGTGCTGTAGTACATCATCCAGCCGCCGGCCATGGGCTCGACCGACGGCCCCCAGGTCATGGTGGAGACCCCGGTGGGCGACGACCACCACCTTGGTGGTCTGACCACGTGGGCCCACGACGGCAGGACAGGCAACGAGTCGGCCACCCGCCGCCAGTGGACCAGGTCGGTGGAGACGGCGGTCGGCACGTTGGACGCCCAGTCGGTGGTCCAGTAGAGGACGTAGGTGGGCACGCTGCTGCCAGCGGCGCCGCCCGGGACCGGGACGATGTAGGGGTCGCCCACGTCGTTCAGCGCCTCGTCGCTGGTCTCGAAGGCCGCGGAGTTGCCGAGGACGGGCAGCCCCGACGTACCTGGGTGGGCGGTCGGCGAGCGGGGGCTGACCGGGGCGGACGGATGCGGGCCAGCGACCGGCCGGGACGCCCAGGTGGTCACGCCCACCAGGGCGGCGATGGCCCCGATGACCAGCCCGAGCCAGACCGGCCGGCGGGAGCCTGGCCGGCGGCCGCCACTTGCCGGGACGCCTGTCGGGTCGGGCCAACGGCGCTCGGTCTCGCCGCCATGGCGCTCGTGGCCTTCGGTTGTGCGGCCCGCCGGCACCGTCGACACTGCCAGCATGGTAGCCACGCGCCCCTACGCATGGTCCGCGCCCCGGCTCGGCTCGGTGCCGCCCCTCTCGACGCCGCCGGCGTGGTTGCCTGGGCCGGCCGATGGAGAGGCGCAAGCGCCTAGGCTGCAGGTCAAGCTAGGGACTGGAACGTGCTGAAGCCATGCTTGGGGGTCAGATCGTGCTGGAGCAGCCCATAGTAGTTTGTGCTGCAAACGGTGGTGGCCGAGCAGTAGATGAGGTCGTCAGTCAGGTTGTACCACTTGATGTTGACGGCCGGGTTGGCTCCCGGCGCAGCCACCGTCGTGAGCCACGACTGTTGTGTGGAATCGCTCGTTGTGTTCTCCGGGGTGCTAAACTCGTCAAGCCACAGCGGGACCGCCGAATACCCGTCAGCATTGAGCTGGTTGCGAACTGTCCAGCCGTCGGAGTTGACTGTTGCTGGATCGGCCGGATAGTCATGGTACGAGAAGATGTCGAACCGCGCACCATCCGCCTTCAAGCCGGCAATCCATGCTGTGTCGGGCCCTAGCGCCTCGGTGAGCACACTTGCGCTAGGGTCCACGGCTTTGACAGCGGCAAAGGCGGGATTCAAGACGTCCGAGACATAGTTTGCCTCACTTCCCGCGAAGTACTTGCCAGCGCAGCAGTTCGGCTCATTCCAGATGTCGTAGGCATGGATCTTACCATTGTAGCGGTGGGCCACCGCAGCTACAAAGGCAGAATAGTCCCCGGGATTGGGAACGCAGGTCGGGGCGCCCTCCCAGGTCGGGCAGAAGACCAGGATCGGCTCGACTTGGATGCCGTAGCGTGCCGCGGTGTTTACAATCGCATCGGAGTGGCTCCAGTCGAAGACTCCCTTCGAGGGCTCAATCCAGGTCCAAGGAAACTCGACCCGCACCTGCTTGGCGTTTGCCTGGGCGATCAAGGGCATCTCATTGGCAATCCGGGCCAGGCCCGTGCCGGGATCCCACCAGGAGTCGGGGTTCGGGCCGCCGGCCCAACGCCAGGGTCGGTAACTCGGATTGACGTTGAGGCCGGCGAGACTGGCGGCGACAGTCGATGTGGGGGGGGTCGGTGTAGTCACCGGCACTCCGGCGGCAGCGGGCCTTAGCACGATGAGGGCGGAGGTCCACGAGTGCGCCGAGGCCGTGCTCCACGTGTAGTTGTCTGTGGTGGGCGACGTCTTGAGGGTCGTCCATATCCCGGCATTCTGCTGGACGCCCTCGGAGGCCACCTGGGTCAGGTTG
>JBOGGP010000312.1:0-2777 GCA_050744105.1 Acidimicrobiales bacterium | reverse complement strand
GTGACCGCCTCCCCGGCCATGTCCACGCCGACCCGGGCGCCCTCCACCAGGCTGAGGGCCATGGAGTGGGGGTCGAGCTCGGGGTAGCGCTCCTCCTGCCAGCCGTCGGCGTTGAGGTGCTGGCGGAGGTAGCCCTGGTGGTACATCAGGCCGATCCCGGTGAGGGGGAGGCCCAGCCCGCTGGCCGCCTTGAGGTGGTCGCCGGCCAGGACGCCGAGCCCGCCGGAGTACTGGGGGATGGCCTCGGCTATGCCGAACTCGGGGGAGAAGTAGGCGACGGCGCGCAGGGGGGAGGGCCGGCGCTGCTGGAACCACCGGGGGGCGGCCATGTACCGGCCCAGGTCGTCGCTGATCTCGGCGAGAAAGCCGCAGAAGGCGGGGTCGGCGGCCAGGGCCTCGAGGCGGTCCCGCTTGACCAGGCCGAACAGGCGGACCGGGTCGTGGAACGCCAGCTCCCAGGTGTGGGGGTCGACCCAGCGGAACAGGTCCCGGGTGCGCTCGTCCCACGACCAGCGCAGGTTGGAGGCCAGCTCCGACAGGGGGGCGAGCGGCTCGGGCAGGCGGGCCCGGACGGTGAAGCTGCGGAGGGCCTTCATCGCTCTCAAGGTAGGAGACCTCGCGCCGCACCGGCGAAACGGCGGTCAGCACTAGCTTGTCGAGTTGTGACCGGTCGCATTGTGGTCGACGACGTCCGCCCCTCGGCGCCGCATGGCGGCTACCGGGCCAAGGCGGTGGAGGGAGAGGTGGTGGTGGTCTCGGCCACCGTCTTCAAGGACGGCCACGACGTCCTGGCCGCCCGGGCCCTCCTGCTCCCCGACCCTGCCAACCCCGACCCTGCAACCGACCCCGACCCTGCCACCGACCCCGACCCTGCCACCGACCCCGACCCTGCCACCGACCCCGACCCCGACCCCGACCCCGACCCCGACCCCGACCCCGACCCCGACCCCGGCGCCGGCGGCCGCGGGCGCCTGGGGCACGGGCAAGGCGCCCCCCTCGCCGTCGCCCCCCTGGCCCATGCCGGCAACGACCGGTGGTCGGGCCGGCTGGTGGTCCCCGACGGCCTCGGCCCCCGCCGGCTGGTGGTGGAGGCGTGGACCGACCGCCACGCCACCTGGGCGCAGCGGGCGGGGGCCAAGCTCGACGCCGGGATGGACGTCGGCACCGAGCTGGCCGAGGGCCTGGTCCTGCTCGGCGGGGCGGACGCCACCGATCCGGCGGTGGCCACCGCGCTGGCCGTCCTCGCCGACGCCTCCCTGCCTCCGGCGGCCCGCCTGGCGCCGGCCATGTCGGCGGGGGTGGCCGGCGCCCTGGCCGGGCCGGAGGGCGCCACCGACCTGACCGCCGGCGAGCCCTCGCCGCTGTGGGTGGACCGGGAGCGGGCCATGGTGGGGGCGTGGTACGAGCTGTTCCCCCGGTCCTTCGGGGGCTTCAAGGGGGTGGCCGAGCGGGTGCCGGCCATCGCCGCCATGGGCTTCGACGTGCTCTACCTGCCGCCGGTGCACCCGGTGGGCCGCACCGAGCGCAAGGGCGCCAACAACAGCCTCACCCCCGCTGAGGGCGATCCCGGCAGCCCGTGGGCCATCGGCGCCCCGGAGGGGGGGCACACCGCCATCGACGCCGGGCTCGGCACGTTCGGCGACTTTCGCCACCTCCTCGACACGCTGGCCGACAACGGCATGGAGGTCGCCCTCGACTACGCCCTCCAGTGCTCGCCGGACCACCCCTGGGTCGGTGACCACCCGGAATGGTTCCACCACCGCCCCGACGGGAGCATCGCCTATGCCGAGAACCCGCCCAAGCGCTACCAGGACATATACCCGATCAATTTCTGGCCGGCCCTGGAGGGCGACCGCCTGGCCCTGTGGGAGGCGTGCCGGCAGATCGTGGACTTCTGGGCGGAGAAAGGGGTGCGGATCTTCCGGGTCGACAACCCCCACACCAAGCCGGTCGCCTTCTGGGAGTGGCTGATCCCCCAGGTGCAGGCCGTCAGCCCCGACGTGGTCTTTCTGGCCGAGGCCTTCACCCGGCCGGCGGTCATGGCCAAGCTGGCCGAGGCCGGCTTCTCCCAGAGCTACACCTATTTCACCTGGCGCACCGAGGCCCACGGGCCCGAAGGGCTGTGGGCGTACCTGGCCGAGCTGGCCCGGGGGCGGAGCGCGGACGTGATGCGCCCCAACTTCTGGCCGTCCACCCCCGACATCCTCTCCGGCCCCCTGCGCGACGGGCCGCCGGCCGCCTTCGCCCTGCGCGCCGTCCTGGCCGGCCTGGCCAGCCCGTCGTGGGGCATATACAGCGGCTACGAGCTCTACGAGAACCGCCCGGCGTCGTCGGCCAACGAGGAGCTCCAGGACTCCGAGAAGTACCAGATCAAGGACCGGGACTTCGACGTCCCGGGCACGCTGGCCCCCCTGCTCGGCGCCATCAACCAGATCCGCCGGCGCCACCCGGCCTTCGGGCGCTACCGCAACGTCGTCATGCACAGCAGCGACAACCCGATGATCTTCGCCTTCTCCAAGGTGAGCGACGACGGCGCCGACGTGGTGCTGGTGGTGGTTAACCTGGACCCCGCCCGCGTCCAGGAGACCCTGCTGCACCTCGACACCGGGGCACTCGGCGTGCCCTCCGACCGGCCCTTCTACGTCTCCGACGAGCTCTCGGGCGAGCTGTACCTGTGGACGGCCCACCCCTTCGTGCGCCTGGACCCCTCGGTGCGGGTCGCCCACGTGCTCGACCTGGGTATGACGGTCCCCGGATGAGCATCGTCGACGGCGCCG
>JBOGGP010000311.1:0-2789 GCA_050744105.1 Acidimicrobiales bacterium | reverse complement strand
TTGGTCTTTCCATCTCCGAAGGCGAGAAGGTTCCTAGCGGATCCAAGCCGCCTGCCGGGGCCACGGGTTGGCGGGCGCTAAGTTCTCCGCTGACGGTGTTGGTGGTCGACCTGGGCGCAATTCTGCTCGGTACCGTCCAGACTACCGGTTTCGGTAACGTCACCCTGGGCTATTCAGCGGGGCTACTGGCCTGGCTGGCTATCTTGGGGCTGTACCGCACGCGCGTCGTGTGGAGCATCCAGGGTGACCTACGATCGATTGTCAGCGGTCTCGCCTGCCCACTGATCGTCCTGGCCGCCATCGAAAGCCCGACCACCCTTCATTTGCTGAGGATGGCCCCCGTCGTCATCCTGCTGGTGGTGTTGGGGCGTAGCTTGTCGTACGCCGTGGTCCGCTTCGCCAGGACCCACAGCACCTCGGTGGAGCCCACCCTGATCGTCGGTGCCGGCACATTGGGTTGCAAAATAGCCACCGTACTGCTTGAGCACCCGGAGTACGGTTTGGCCCCGGTCGGCTTCGTGGACGGCTTCCCCGACGACGGCACACTACCCTTGCCCTTGGTCGGTGACATCAACACGCTCGACCACGCTGTGCGCCGCACCGGTGCCGTTCGGATCATCGTGGCCTTCGGCGCGAACCGAGAGGCGGATATCGCGGAGGTGCTGCGGTCGGCCGACGTACGCCTCCGCATCCACATCATTCCTCGACTCTTCGAACTCGGGGTGGCACCATCATGTCCCGACTCCGACATGGTATGGGGATTCCCGCTTCAGCTTGCTCGGCGGGCGGCGTTGCGCACGCCCGCGTGGCTCACAAAGCGCATCGTCGACGTCTGCGTCTCAGCTCCCCTCCTCGTCCTGAGCTTGCCCATACTCGTGATCGCGTCTCTTGCCGTTCGTTTGACCAGCAAAGGACCGATCCTTTTTCGCCAGCAGCGGGTGGGCCAGCGGGGCGATGTCATCGAGATCCTCAAGTTTCGCAGTATGCGCTTGAATTCTGCCTCCGCCACCGAGTGGGGCGGCTCCTCGGACTCTCGAATCACGGCCGTGGGCCGCTGGTTGCGGGCAACCGACATCGACGAACTCCCCCAGCTGGTCAACGTCCTGCGTGGTGACATGTCGCTCGTAGGCCCCCGGCCGGAACGGCCGCATTTCTCCACCCAGTTCAACCAGTGCATCTACCGTTACAACGACCGGTTGCGCGTCCCGGTCGGCCTGACGGGGTGGGCTCAGGTCCACGGACTTCGGGGCGACACCTCGATCGAGGACCGGGTCCGATTTGACAATTACTATATCGAGCACTGGTCCGCGTGGTTCGACGTCGTCATCCTGGCTCGGACTGCGGGCCACGTGGCCAGGACGATCTTCTCGGCCGGGAGGTGGCCGGGCCACGCAGCATCGTGAGCGTCAAGCAATTAGGCTTGCCTGCTACTTAGCTTAGCTTAGCTGCTTCAACCTGAAAAGGCGGAATGGTGGCGGGGCCGGTGCGGTTCGGCCTGATCCACGGCTGTCGGCCCGGTCCGAAACGCCCGATCCCAGGGCTCTGGACATGAGGGGGGAGAAACCCTTGTAGATCAACGAGAGCATCCGCCAACGACAGGCGTTGCGTGGGAGAATGGAATACGTGGAAGTCGCCAAGGTGATGGCGTCTGCTTGGCTGCTGAGCGTGCGGCAAGGCCAGCCACTTGGTAGTTCTTGCGCCCGACGACAGGGTGCCTGACGAAGCGCTCCCCGCGGTTGTTGTCGAGGCGTAGCAGAGGATGCTCGGCGTGACGCTTGAGCCCTCCCACTCGTTGTTGAGCGTGGCAAGGACCTTCCTCGCCGCCGGCGGGAGGTCGTCGTCGAGGGACTCCTTCTTGCGAGCGAGGTCGATCTCGTCTAGCGCCAGGGTGAAGTCCGCCTCGGCATCGGCGGCAGCGTCGGTTCCCGGATCGGCTGGCCTCAGCGCGTGGTGGGCCCGGTAGAGAGCGGCGAAGCCACCGAGCCAGGCGTCACGCCACGGCCCGAGCCCCTCGTCGGCGTCGCCGGCACGGATGAAGTAGCGCCTGATATGGCTGAAGCACCACAGCGTGTCGACGCCGTCGAGGCGCGAGAGGCTCTGGTAGACGGCGTAGAAGTCCGAACTGACGATAGGGCTGCGTCCGGGCTCGAGACAAACCGGTCGCTCTTGTTGACCTGCACGAAGCCGATGGCCAACGCTCGGCGGGAGGCGCCGTGGACGCAGAGGTGGGAGGAGTTGAGCTCGTCGTAGAGGCGCGGGAGGCTCTTGACGTGCGCCGTCATGCAGGCTTTGGCCTCCAGGGCCACGAGCACGGCCGAGACGGCGCCGACCGCGATGTCGGGGAGCGACTCGACCAGGTCGGCCTCTTCGGACCTGAGGGGTATCCGTATCGCTGACCGAGCCTGCGGAACCTCTGCGGACCGGTCGGCGCGCACCTGGCGGCGCGAAGTTGGTCGTGAACAGGGAAAATGCTCCTGTTCACCCAAGAATGCGGCCGTCCTCGGCGACGGCTAAGGTGGTGGGTAAGGAGAGGTGCGAGAGCGGCCGAATCGGACTCACTGCTAATGAGTTGGCTTGGGAGACCGGGCCCGAGGGTTCAAATCCCTCCCTCTCCGCCGCTGCCAGATGGCGACCCTCGGGTCCGGCCCCGGTGACCGGGAAGAAGGGCTCTTCTGACGTTTCCGGGGGTGGCCTGAACTGGTGAAACGCGGCGCACGCCGTCTCCGGCCTACGGTTACTGGCTTGTTCGAGGTCAGTCCCGTGGGAGGAGAACGGCGTGCGTTACGCGA
>JBOGGP010000310.1:0-2798 GCA_050744105.1 Acidimicrobiales bacterium | reverse complement strand
GGGGTTGGGGTCGGCCTTCCAGATCAGGGCCTCGCCGGCGTACCGGGCGTCCCATTCTTCTGGCCCCATGGCTCGACCACGCTAGCTCGCCCGACATTTTTTTCCGGCTGGCACTAGTTGCCTCTTTACAGTAGCGACCAAGCGCGATAGTGTTGTAGGCGCCAAGGACGGGACGCACCCGCCAGCGTCCGTCCTTCCGCCGCACCCCCCGGGCCCACCTCCTGGGGGGTGCGTCGGCGCGCCTAGCCGCCTATCTGGTTACGAAAGGGGCGACGTCGAGGACGCGGTTGTAGTAGACGTGGCCGGGGTGGAGGGTCGAAGGCATCGCCACCAGCGTGGTGAACGCCGCCCACAGCCTGCCCTTGCCGTCGCTGAAGGTGTCCAGCCCGCCCGGCGACATCTGGCCCGGGCGGGAGGCCAGGAGGGGGGCGGCCGAGGTCTCCTTGCACGCCTGGTCCAGGCGGGCGCAGTAGGCCAAGCCGGTGGCGTAGGACTCGGATCGCCACGCCCCGCCGGAGTAGTACAACCACCAGCCCCCCGAGGGGGCCGAGACCATGGCCGGGGCCTCCACCACGCCGGCCTGCCAGGCCCGGTCGACACTGAGCAGCTGGGTCCGGGCGCCCGTGACCACCAGCCCGTCGGCGCGCAGCGGCTGGGTCCAGATGCTGTCGAGTGCGCCGCTCGAGTTGCCGTCGTTCTTCCACACCAGCGAGTGCCTGCCGCCGCCCGCGTCAACCACCGACGGGTCGATCGACCCGCCCAGGCTGCGCTGGCAGATCATGGGAGAGGGCGAGATGTCGTAGTACGGACCGGTGGCGTCGCCGGACGTGGCCCGGCCGATGCACTCCAGGCCGCTCGACCGCTCCTCGGTGCTGTAGTAGAGCACCCACGATCGGCCGGCGCGCATGATCGCCGGGGCCCACGTCATGCTCACCGTGCGTGCCCCCCAGTAGGGCAGGAAGGGCAGGAGGTCGGGGGTCTGCGACCAGTGGACCAGGTCGGTGGACACGGCAGAGGGGATGTTGGACTCCCAGTCGGTGGTGCTCGCCCGCAGGTAGAGCGGGCCCTTGGACCCAGCGGGCGCCGGTATGCGGATGACGAAGGGATCCCCTACGTCGTTGGTGTCGACCACCTCGGCATGGCCCAGGCGGGGCGGGGCGGGTGCCACGCTGGCCGCCGCCGGGTCCGACTGGACCTTCAGGTCGGCCACGGTGGCGGCCGCGACCAGGACCACGGCGCCCACCACGTGCCACCACCTCCCGGGCCCGCCCCTCATCTGCCCACCCCTGCCCTCCTGTCGGCCCACCGATGTCGCTGGTGGCCGGCAGCCACCCGGCCCAGATCATCGCGCCCCCACGCACACTACCGAGCGCGCCGGCCGGTGCCCTCGGGCGGGCCCGCCGGACCTCCCCCTTTGTTGGAGGCGGCGAGCGGAATCGAACCGCTGTGCAGGGCTTTGCAGGTACGTCGGGGGGTCCCACGGCGTACTGATGTGAACGCATACGTCCTGGTAAACGGCCTTTACCGCCCAGAGTGAACCCCTCCGAACGGGCCCGAACGTGTGGGCCTGTGGGCTTTTTGTGGGCCTGAGGGCCCTCCAGGAGCCCTGTTCATCGACACCTGGGAGGATGGGTTGCGTGCCCCGGCTGAGCGCCTTCTACGGCATCGTCATCTACCTCTACGTCCGGGACCACGGGCCACCCCACCTGCACGCCATCCACGGCGAAGACCAGGCGTCCGTCGACATCGCCACGGGGGACCTCGTCGCCGGCACCCTCAGACCCCGCCAGTACCGCCTCGTCCGCAGCTGGGTCGAGCTTCACCGGGCCGAGCTCCTGACCGCCTGGGAGCTGGCCAGCGCCGGCGAGCCGCCCGGTACCATCGACTCACTGCCATGACCCTTCCGCCCGTCCCCGTCGTCGTCGGTGTCGCCGTGATCCGGCCGCACGTCATGCGGCTGCTGTTCGCCGATGGCGTCGTGCGGGACTTGGAGTATCGCTCTGGCGAGGCGCAGGGATCTCTCCTTGCCCCGCTGGACGAACCGGGGTTCTTCGCTCGGGTCCAGGTGGACGCTGAGGCCGGCACAGTCTGCTGGCCGAACGGCCTCGACCTGGCTCCCGAGGTCCTACACGGGGACCATCCGGCCGTGTCGTCTCTCGGCTTTCGCGACATCACCCCAACGCACCAATCGGCCTGAGACGAGTATCGGAACCTCCACGTGGGGGTCGAGTCGCCGGGGGGACTTGCAACGTTGCTCCACTCCTCCCGCTTCCTCTCCTGCTCCTTTCATGAGCAGGAGAGGCGACCCAGTACCAGACGGACCTGGCAGCCCGTGCTGGATGCCTCGCCGCGCTCGTGCAGGACCTGGCCGAAACCAGCAGCCCGACGATGCTCGTGATTGAAGCCGACGAGACACTCGTGCGCTCAGACCGCCAGGAGTTGTACCGTCTCGCCCGAGCAGCGGAGGTTACCAAGACCCTCACCTACCAACACCTGCGCGCACATGAGGAGCCCTTGTTGGCCCTGCCCGACGTCGTGGCGTGGTGCTGGGTCCGCTCTGGCGAGTGGCGCCGACGGGTCGAACCGATCCTGAGTGCTGTTCGTCAGGTCGGAACTATCTAGGAAAGCGCGAAACCCGAGCGCCGCCGCCGTCCGGCGGGGTCTCGGGCTCACTTGTGTCCGTGGCCATGTAAAAGTACCCACTGGTGGCCAAGTCGAAGTCCCCAGTGGTGGCCGGTTTCGGTCCCCCACTGGTGGCCAGGCAAAAGTCCCCGCCCCTCGCTGAGCATCCACCACCT
>JBOGGP010000309.1:0-2803 GCA_050744105.1 Acidimicrobiales bacterium | reverse complement strand
GCCCGGCGGGGCCAGGCCCCGGGCGGCCAACGTCCCGCCACCGCCATGGGGCCCGGCGCCGCCGGGACCAGGCACCACCCCGGACACCCCGCCGTGGGCTCAGGCACCGGCGGCCCCGCCCGATCTCGGCCCCTACGGCGACTACTGACCCCTCTGGTGACCGGTCCAGCCCACCGGTGGCGGCGGGCGGGCCGGCATCAGCCGGCGGCCCACTCCCCGCCGCCGGCCGGCGGTCGCTCCGCACCGCCCCGGAGCGCCCACGCCCGCCTCCACCCGGCTGCCTCCGGCCCGGTGGGCGCCGGGGTGGAGCCCTGGGCCGCTCGCCGGCGGGCGCTCCACCAGTCGGTCCCTGCCTCGTCGCCGAGCACGGCGATGGCCGTCTCGATGCGGGCGGCCAGGCCCCGCACGTCGCCGGCGGCGGTGAGTGGTCGCCCGAAGCTGACCTCGGTTGGGCCCGGTCGCAGGCGGGCCGATCCCCGGGGGAGGATGTCCCGGGTGCCGCCCACGAAGATGGGCACCACCGGCACCCCGCTGCGCTCGGCCAGCCAGGCCGCTCCCGCCGTGTGGGGTTGGGCCCAGCCGTCGGGGCTGCGGCCCCCCTCGGGGTAGATGACCAGGCTCCAGCCGTCCCCGAGCAGGGCGGCGGTGCGGGCGACCGAGTCGCGGCTGACCCGCCGGCGCTCGATGGGGACGGCGGCGATGGTCAGGGCGAAGAACGCCG
This sequence comes from Acidimicrobiales bacterium, assembly GCA_050744105.1. Classification (GTDB taxonomy): domain Bacteria; phylum Actinomycetota; class Acidimicrobiia; order Acidimicrobiales; family Palsa-688; genus JBOGGP01. The sequence continues at coordinate 2,082 of JBOGGP010000309.1, read as the reverse complement.
CCTTGGCCCGGCTGTCGAAGAAGTAGTCGGCCCCGGCAGCCACCACCGTGCGGTGGCGGAAGCGCTCGGGCAGGACCGACAGCAGCAGGATCGTGTCGAGGTGGCTCGAGTGGTTGGCGGCGAAGATCGCCGGCCCCTGGAGGTGGTCGATGCGATCGAGACCCTCCACCGATGGCCGGGCCAGGGCGGCCACCGCCGGCCGGGCGACCAGCTCGGTGACGAGCACCCGGGCCAGGCGGGCCGGGTAGCGCCGGGCCCAGGCGGTCTGGTAGCGGGTCCCGAGCGTCGTGGCCGGAGCCGGCTTGTCCACGGTCGCCGGCCACGTCGGGGCGACGAGGGGAAAGGACCTCCCCGAGCGGCGGAACCCCGGCCGCAGGGAGCCCGGCGTGACGGCCAGGCGGCGCCGGGGCGGGGTGGCCCCCGGCAGGTCAGATCTCCTCACCGCCACCGGCTCTACCAGACCTGAGCGATCATGATCGGCGGGCAGTGGAAATGGGTGATGGTCGGCGCCGGCCCGACCACGTCACTGGCCATCTCCAGGGCGTCGGCCATGGTGCTGGCCGGCATGAAGCCGAGGCGCCGCACCGAGGCTGCCTGGCCCCCTACGACGATCACCCGGCCCAGGTGCTCCAGGGCGTGGGCCCCCCAGTACCACATGTAGAACGGGTGGACGCCGTGGTAGGCGTGGCTGGTGCGGTACAGGTGGCGGTACCAGTCGTCGGTGGCGTAGCGCTCCTCGAAGGTCTTCTCGATCTCGACGGGGTCGGTGGTGGTGCCGAGCACCTCCTCGAAGAAGTCGATGTAGGACGGGTGGTGCACCGGGTGGAACGCCCACGGGGTGGGATGGGACAGGATGGCCACCCCGCCCTGGCGGACGACGGGGCGGCCCCGGTACAGATTGAACAGGTAGCCCAGGCCCATGCACATGACCAGGATCGGGTTCATTATCGAGTTGACGTTGTAGGGGCACACGTGGGGCAGCCCGAAGATGGCCACGTCGGTCTGGCCGTCGACGTCGACCAGCTGCTGGCGGTGGACCCAGGAAGTGGTCTTGGCGTGGACGGCCTCCACCTCGCCGGCCCACACCCCGGTCATGCGGTGGGGGGCCTTGATGCTCTGGAACACCTGGCGGGCGGCCGACGGCGGTGCCGCCGCCAGGGCGGCGGAGACGCCCAGGAAGGTGGCCCGGTCCCGGGCCCTCCACTCCCACTCCCGGCGCTGGAGGAAGGCCATCTGGGGGGGGAAGGCGTCGTTGTTGAGCGTGGTCTCGACCTGGAAGACGTCCACGCCGGCGGCGGCGATCAGCCGGCCCATGCGCCAGTTGGAGGAATGCAGCTCGGATCGCTCCTGGTCCATGAACGACCGGCTTTGTCGCATGGTCGCCACGTTGTGGTGGTGGCGGAGGCTGCGGTAGCTGGCCAGGCCGGTGGCCACGCTCTTGTGGCCCCCGTCCATGGCCACCAGGTTGATGTTGACGTAGACCAGCAGGTCCGAGGTGGCCGCCCGCTTGGAGATCTCCACCTCCTCGCCCAGGTCGGTGGTGCCGAGCAGCACCAGCCCGTCGGGATCCTCGGCGTCGTGCTGGAGGAGCCGGCCGTGGGGGGCGAAGGCGTCGTAGATGCGATCGCCGATGGCGTGGCGCAGCTCGGCCTCGGTCATGCGCCGGTGCAGGGCCAGGGCGCAGATGAGGACCACGTCGTCGACGCCGGCGGCCGCCGCCATCTCCAGGACGGCCTCCATCACCCGCTGGCGGTTGTCGGGGCGCTGCATGGGGGGCAGCGGGAGGGAGATGTCGTCGAAGGCGATGGTAAGTCGCATCCCCGCTCGCAGCAGGGCGGGCAGGGGCGGGCGGTCGCCCTCGGGGTGGGTCAGGGCGTGGATGACGGCGTCGTCGGGGTCGGCCAGGGCGGCCAGGGGCTCGGGGGCGTAGATCACCCGGCTGCGCTCGGCGGGCAGGCGCTCCAGGCGGAAGCCCTCGCCGTGCCAGGTGAGGATGGGCGGGGTCGAGTCGTCGACCTGGAGGACGAAGCCGGGGCGGGGCACGGCCGCTACCGGTCCCCCGGCGTCGGGGCGGCCGGGGCG
>JBOGGP010000308.1:0-2809 GCA_050744105.1 Acidimicrobiales bacterium | reverse complement strand
CCGCCACACCGCCGGCCGCCCACCTCCCGGCCGCCCACCCCGCCGGCCGGGCGGCGGTAGGCCCCGCCATCGGGCACCATGGAGCCCGTGACCGGCACCTGGCCGCCCCCTCCTCCGTCTTCGCCCGCCCCGCCCCCGTCCCCTGGGCCGGACTGCTACCGCCACCCCGGCCACACCGGCGGGGCCACCTGCCGGCGCTGCCAACGGCCCATCTGCCCGGCCTGCATGATCGAGGCCCCCGTCGGCTGGCAGTGCCCCGAGTGCGTCAAGGCCGGCGCTGGCATCTCCCGGGTGATCCCCTACCGGCCCCGCGCCGGCACCGGCGGCCTGCTGGCGGGGGGGTCGTGGCTCGACGCACCGGTGACGGTCGCCCTGATCGTGGCCAACATGGTCGTCTTCGGGCTGAGCGGTGGTGGAAAGGTCAGCTTCCTCGACAAGTGGGGCCTGGTGCCCGCCTTCGTGCAGCAGGGCGACGTGTACCGGCTCTTCACCGCCCCGTGGCTCCACGTGAGCATCCTCCACATCGGGCTCAACATGCTGTCGCTGTTCATCGTCGGCCGCCAGGTGGAGGCGGCCGTCGGCCGGGTGCGCTACCTGGTCCTGTACCTGGCGGCGGCTCTCGGCGGCTCGGTCCTGGCCTATCTGGTGGCTCCCCCGCTCCAGCTCGGGGTGGGGGCGTCGGGGGCCATATTCGGTGTCTTCGGGGCCTACTTCGTGGTGGCCCGGGGTCGTGGCCTGCGGACCGGCGGCATTACCGGGCTGATCCTGTTCAACCTCCTGTACGGCTTTGTGGCGCCCAACATCGGCTGGCAGGCCCACATCGGCGGCCTGGTGGTAGGAGTGGCGGTGGGCCTCGGCTACATGGTGGCGGAGAGGAGGCCGGCGATGCCGGCCCGGGTCATCGAGGTGGCCACCTGCGCCGCCGTCGCCGTCGTGCTCCTGGCCCTCATGCAGCTGCCGGCGCGGAGCGTGGGCGCTTAGCCCGGCGTAGATTTTTAGCCAATTTCTAAGCGCGCCACGGCCTCGTCTCAGGCTTGGCCGTGACGATCGGGTGATGCAAGGGGCCGGGAACGTCCTGGAGGCTCCGGCCTGGGACGGCGACGCACCGGGGCCAGGCCATGGGCCCGAGGGGCCCCCTAGTGCCCGGGCGGGGTCCCCCACGGCGGCGCCGGCCCATCTTTGGCAGGTCGACGTGGTCCGCCTGGGAGCCTTCACCGCGGTGATCGCCGTGCACACCCTGGCCTTTACCGTGGCGCCGTCCAACCGGTTGGCGGCGGGAGCGATGATGGTGCTCCAGTTCGGCCGGGAGGTCTTCTTCGCCCTTAGTGCGTTCGTCCTGGTCTACGCGGCCGGACGACGGGGCGCTCTCGGCCGGCCCCGGGGCCCCGAGCCGGGCGACCGGCCCGAGGGGTGCGACCGGCGGGCGTTCTGGTCACGGCGCTTCGCCGTGGTGGGCGTGCCCTACCTGGCGTGGAGCGCCATCTACTACGGGTACTCGGTGCTGGGGCCTCGCCACGCCCCTGCCACGCTGCCCGCCTTCGCCCACGATCTCGCCTGGGGGGGGGCCGAGTACCACCTGTACTTCCTGCTCGTCACCATGCAGCTGTACCTGGTGTTCCCGTGGCTGCTGACCTTCGTCCGGGCCAGCGCGCACTGTGCCGGGCGGGTCCTGGTCGGTGTGGGGGCGCTCAACGTGGGGTGGCTGGCCGTCGTGCAGTGGGTCCCGGCGCCCGCCGGCCCGGCCGGGTGGCTGTGGCACCGGGCCTACGAGCTGCTGCCCACCTACGGGCTGTGCGTCCTGGCCGGGGCCTACGCCGCCGCCCACTTCGCGTCGCTGCACCGCTTCGTGGGCCGCCATGGCCGGGCCCTCGCCGCCGCCGCCCTCGTCGCCGTGTCGGGGGCGCTCCTGGCCTACGCCGTCCAGCTCCCCGGCACACGCCCTCGCAGCGCCGCCGCCGTGTTGCAGCCGGCCACCCTGGCCGCCAGCGCGGCTGCCGTCGTGGTCCTGTACTCGCTCGGCACCCGATGGGCCGAGGGGCGCCGGCGCCACCAGAGGGGGGTGGCCGCCCTGTCCGATGCGTCCTTCGGGGTCTACCTGGCCCATCCCCTGGTCCTCCAGCTGATGGTCGACAACCGGGTGGCCATCGGGGGCCAGCACGTGCCCGCCGCGGCGGCCACTATTGTCGCCTTTGTCGCAACGGGCGCCGGGGCCACGGCCATCTCCCTGGCCGCCCGCCGCACGGCAGTCTCCCTGCTGCTCACGGGTCGTCCGAGGCAGCGCCGCCGCCAGGTTGCCCAGACCGTGCCCTCTCAGGAAGTTCCTCGGTGCAAGTGACAAATCCAGCACAGACTTGGGGAAAGGGACACCTGACGGAGGCGGGCTCGACGGCGGAGCTGTTGCGCCGGCGGGCCGGGGGCCCGGACCGTACCGCCTATGTCGAGGGAGCGACCGGCCGCCGTCTCAGCTGGGCGGACGTGGCCGCCACCGCCCAGGCGTGGGCGGCCCGGGGCGACCTGGGCGGACGGCTCCTCGGCCTGCACCTCGCCGATCCCCTGGCCATGGCGGCCAACTTCCTGGCCGCGCTCGGCGCCGGGGTGGCGATCGCCCCTCTCAACCCCGGGGGCGCCCCCCAGGAGCTGGCCCGCCAGGCCGCCGCCCTCGGGCTTGCCGGCGTGGTGACCGACAGCGACGACGGGGCCGTCGTCGACGCCCTGAGGGCCACGGGGGCCGCCGCACTGGCGCCCGAAGGGCCGCAAGGCCCGGCGCCCGAAGGGCCGCAAGGCCGGGCGCCAGCCCCCGGTCCCGGGC
>JBOGGP010000307.1:0-2818 GCA_050744105.1 Acidimicrobiales bacterium | reverse complement strand
ATGCTGCTCCTCCCTCTCGCCATTCTGTCCTCTGTCGGGCTCGGGTTTTGGTGTTACGCCGGATTTCTCGGGTTCGGGCGGACTGCGCTCCGGCGCCGGCGGGGACGGCCAGCTGTGCAGCACCGGAGTCCTGTGCAGCACCGGACCGTGTGCAGCACCGGACCGTGTGCAGCAAGGATCTCATCGGCACGGCGCCGGCGGCGCTGAACCCCCTGGCTGCCTCGGCGCGTGGCTGGGGGCGCGAGGAGGCGGGGGGCGGGTCGCCGGCACAGCCACCGCGACGGGCCCTGCCCGGCCAGCCAGTTCCAGGAGGTCACGGCAGCCGCCGTCGCCCGTGGTGGTCCTGCACGCCTGCGCCGGGGTCCTGCAGTCCTGCAGCGGGGTCCGAGATGCACAAATGCGCGTCGCTTTTTCAGAGTAGGGGGGTACCGCGCATTTGTGCCCACCTGCTATACACAAATGCGCGGTACCCCTCCGAAAAAAAAAAGTACCGCGCATTTGTGCACCTGCCCCGTCCGTCGGGCGCCACCCGGAGACCCGGAGCGCCACCCGGAGCCCAGGTGATCCCACCCCACGGCTCGTGCCTTGCTCGTCGCCGCCGATGCCAAGGTTGGCCGACACCCACACCGCACCAAGGAGCTCGAAGCGGGCCGTCAGATCAACCGGGAGCTCCTCTGCGTGCGTGCGTGCGTGCGTGCGTGCGTGGGCCGGGTAGGATTTGAACCTACGTAGGCTGTGCCGGCAGATTTACAGTCTGCTCCCTTTGGCCGCTCGGGCACCGACCCTCGAAGGACCGCGACGATAGCGTGTCGACATGCCTACCTTCGACGTCGTTTCCCAGGTCGACATGCAAGAGGTCGCCAACGCCCTCGACCAGGCCCGCCGGGAGGTCAGCACCCGCTTCGACTTCAAGGGCACCGAGTCGGGCATCGAGCTTGCCGGCCACGACCTGACCCTGCGATCCTCCACCGAGGACCGGCTCAAGGCGCTGGTCCTGCTGGTGGAGGAGAAGCTGGTCAAGCGCAAGGTGTCCCTCAAGGCCATCGACTACGGCAAGGTCGAGGACGCCGCCAAGGGGACGGTCCGCCAGCAGGTGACCATCAAGGCGGGCATCTCGGCCGACAACGCCCGGGCCATCAACCGCTTCGTCAAGGACAAGGCCCCCAAGGGGGTGGCGTCACAGACTCAGGGGGAACAGCTGCGGGTGAGCGCCAAGAAGCGCGACGACCTCCAGGCCGTCATCGCCCTCCTCAAGGCCGAGGACTTCGGGATCCCCCTGCAGTTCGAGAACTTCCGGGAGTAGGCCAGTGGGCTGGAGTGGCTTCAGCGGGCCCAGGACCGCGAGCGCAGCCGGGCGACGCGGTCCTCGGTGGGCGGGTGGTCGGCGAACCACTTCTTGGCCGTGACCCTCAGGCCCGACAGCGGGCTGACGATGTAGAGAGCGGCCATCTCCGGTCGCACCCCGGGCATGGGCACCCGGCGGGCGGCCATCTCCAGCTTCTCTAGGGCCCGGGCCAGCGGCTCGCCGTCGTCGATCAGGCGGGCGCCGGAGCGGTCGGCCTCGTACTCCCGGCTGCGGGACAGGGCCATCTGCAGCAGGGCGGCGGCCAGCGGGGCCAGGATGAAGGCGGCCAGGATGCCGAAGATGTTCTCCCCTTCGTTCCGGTTGTTGCCACCGCCCCCGCCCCCGAAGAGCAACCCGCTCCAGGCCGCCATGCGGGCGGCGAAGGTGATGGCCATGGCGATGGCGGCGGCCACCGAGGAGATGAGGATGTCGCGGTTGCCGACGTGGCTGATCTCGTGGGCCAGCACCCCGCGCAGCTCGTCCCAGGTGCAGATCTCGAGGATGCCCCTGGTCACCGCCACCGCGGCGTGGCTGGGGTCGCGCCCGGTGGCAAAGGCGTTGGGCTGCATGTCGGGGGTCACGTACAGCCGGGGCATGGGCATGCCTGCCCGCTGGGTCAGCTCGCGGACGATGGCGTAGTACTGGGGCATCTCGGCTTCGGATACAGGGACGGCCCGGGCCGCCTTGATGGCCACCTTGTCGGAGAACCAGTACGAGCCACCGACGAAGACCAGACCGATGGCCAGGCCGATGAACAGGCCCACCCCCCGGCCGATGAGGCCCCCGATGATGACGAACAGCGCACCGAGGGAAGCGAGGAGGACTGCGGTCTTGACCGAGTTCCTGCTCATGGGTTTTCCTTTCCGAAACTGGGAGGTCTCCGAATCTAGTGAACACCACCGCCATCGCGGTTGTGCCCCGGTCGGCTGAGGACTTCCTGAGATCTGGCCGGCCGGAGGTCGCCTGTCGGTATCCCGCTCAGTCGTAGTACCCGGAGTGGACGTAGAGGCAGGGCACCCCCAGGTCCCGGAACATCTCCACGTTGCGCTGGTCGTCCTCGAAGGCCAGCCGCAGGTCGAAGCCGGCGGCCCGCAGGTCGGCGGCGGCCCCCGCCTTGAAGTCCCGGGACGAGGCGAAGTCGCCGGCGGCCCTCATGACGAGGAGGTCCCAGCGCACCTGGTAGCGCTCCAGCCAGGCCAGCGTCTGGGGCCGGACCCGCTGCGGCCGGGCAGTCAGGAGCACCACGGCCAGGGCGGGGTCGAGGAGGGACAGCAGGCGGCTCACCTCCTCGACCACGGCGTCGTCGCCGCACGCCTCGAAGAAGGCGTCCCAGTCCCTCCGTCCCCCTTCCAGGAAGTGCTGGCGGCTGGTGGCGTCCGACAGCACCCCGTCGAGGTCGAAGACCACCGCCGGACCCCCCGCGCCACCCCCGCCGGCCGCGCCACCCCCGCCGGCCCCGCCCCCCCCGCCGGC
>JBOGGP010000306.1:0-2827 GCA_050744105.1 Acidimicrobiales bacterium | reverse complement strand
GAGGCGGGCAGCACCGAGGCGGGCAGCACCGAGGCGGGCAGCACCGAGGCGGGCAGCACCGAGGCGGGCAGCACCGAGGCGGGCAGCACCGAGGCGGGCAGCACCGAGGCGGGCAGCACGGCGGCCGGTGCCGCCACCGTCTCGGGGCCCCATGCCTGGCGGGGATCGAGCAGCCGCCGGGCCCGCTTGACGCCTGAGGCCGCTGCCTCGAGGCTGGTCACCAGATCGCCCGACAGGGCCTCGGCCAGGGCCGCGTCGGCGTCGGTGGGACCGCCGTGGTCGCCCCCGAACTCCGCCTGCTCCACCAGGCGGGCCAGGACGGACAGGCCGTCACCACCGCCCCGCCGGGGCCCGGGGCCCCGCCGGGGCCCGGGGGAGCCAACGTGGTCGCTGGCTGCCCCCACCAGCATCGCCACCTGACGGGCCGTGCGGGTGGCGAATTCCGGTGCCGTCTGGTCGGCCGGCCGCCTGATGCCCCACCAGGCGAGGATCTCGGTGACCTCGGCCCAGGCCACCACGACGCGCTCGGGGGCGCCGACCTGTCCGTGGCGGGCCCGCCGGCGCCATCGGGCCCGCCGGCCGGCGGCGTTGGCGGCGGCGTACAGGCCGGCCAGGGCCAGGAGGATTCCCACGATGCTGCCGGCCCAGATCAGGCCGGCAGGGACGGCGCCGCCCCGGTGATGGCCGGCATTGGCTGCCGCCGGCACGGTGGGGGCGACCGGCAGCGAGCCCACGTCGTGGGGGGTCGGGGTGGTCGTCGCCGGCGTGGCGTGCGACCCTGACGGTGCCGGCACCGGATCCGGCGTGGACTGGCTGGTCGAGTAACCAGCGCTGCCCGGGAGCTGGCGCCCGGGGGTGGGCTCGAAGGGGACCCAGCCCACCGTCGGGAAGTAGACCTCCGGCCAGGCGTGGGCGTCGGCGTCGGTGACGTGGTACTCGCCGCCCACCAGCCGGCCGGACTGAAACCCGACGGCGATCCTGGTGGGCAGGCCCGACAGGCGGGCCAGGACGGCGTAGGCGCCGGCGAACTGCTGGCAGTAGCCGACCCTGGTGCGGAGGAAGTCCTCCAGGGCCGAGGTGGAGTCGTCGCTCGGCGGGTCGAGGCTGTAGGAGAACGCGCCCGAGCGGAAGTATGCCTCCAGTGCCACTGCCTTGGCGTACTCGGTGGTCGCCCCGCGGGTGATGGCGGCGGCCAGGGAGGCCAGGGACGGCGGGAGGGCGGGTAGGGCCAGGTAGCGGGCCACCACCCTCGGCGCCAGGGCCGCACCCGAGCCCGGGCGCCCGGGGCCACCCGAGCCCGCCGCAACCGCCGGAACGGCTGACAGGGCGCCCGGGCTCAGCGTGGCCAGGACCTCCAGCGAGGTCACCTGGTAGCTCTGCCCGTCTGTCGTCCGCTGGGCCGATATGAGGCTGCCCGAGCTGGGGTCCCAGGTCACGTGCCGGCCTCCCTGGACGGCTTCGGGGTCGAACGCGGACGGCAGCCAGATGGAGTCGAGGGCCTGGATGTGGAACCGCTCGACGACGGTCCGGGTGCCCCGGGGCGCGGCAGCCACCCCGGGCAGGACCTGGTCGAAGGTCTGGTAGGTGTCGGTGGACTGCCAGACCGTCCCGGTGAAGGTGTCGAGGGACGTGAGCCGCCAGTACGAGGGCTGGCTGCTCTCGACAGTCATCACCGCCGTGTTGGACTCCTGGACCAGGCGGGTGCGCAGGTCGTCGAGTGGGCTCGGTGTCACCCGGTTCTGCGACGAGGCGCTCCGAGCCGACCTCCACCCGAGGGCCCCGGTCCCCTCGCTGCGGGGCAGTGACGGCGTGACGACCGTGGCCCCGATCACAGCCACCACCCCGATGAGGGCCCCCGGCACGAGCCCGTGAGCCGATCGCCGCCGGGGAGGTCGGTCACCGAACCAGGCGGCTCCGTGGTTGGCGCTGGTCATGCCTCTCACCAGGGCGAAGGCGACCATGGCGCCGACCTCGGCGCCGACCGCCCACACCCGCCCCGACGGGGTGCCCAGGGCCGAGCAGGCGACGAAGAGCCCGAGGGACGGGCCGAGGGCGGCGAGGGGGGCGCGGGCGCGGAAGGCCAGGAGGTCGGCCAGGGTGACGGCCGCCCCCACACCCCAGAGGGCGGCGAGGCTGAAGCCGGCGGTGGCCGGCACGGGGGGGACCAGGGAGGCGAAGTCGTGGCCGGCCTGGGCCAGCGACGAACCCACGACACTCCAGCTGTGCGCCAGGGGAAGGCCCCAGGTCAGGTCGTGGGGCAGCACCAGGTAGGGGCCGAGCAGGGACAGCGCGGCGAGGGTGACCACGACGGCCGCCACGGGCGGTGCTCCCAGGCGGCGCAGGGCGAAGGCCCCCAGGTGGACCACGGCGACGGTGACGATCACCGGCCCCACCCAGGTGTGCCCGGAGAACACCCGGGCCAGCCCCGCCGCCGACGCCAAGGTGAGCACGGCGAGCATCGCCGTCACCGCCGAGTCCCCAGCCCCGGCGTCGCCCCGGACCCACCCGCCGGCGCCGGCCGACACCCGCCCGCTGGCCGACACCCGCCCGCTGGCCGACACCCGCCCGCCGGCGCCGGCCGACACCCGCCCGCCGCCGTCGGCCGACACCGGGCCGTCCATGGCGGTGGCGCTCCGGCTGGTCAACTTCGAGCCCGGGGCCGCACCCCGCGGCGGCCTGCCGGCCTGGCGCCGGCCCATGCCGCGCCCAGCGGCCCACCCACCGGTACCCTGACCACCCGGCCGTCCCCGGCCGCCGCGGCCCAGCCGCCCTCTCCGTCGCCCCCAGCCACCCCCGCCGGCCCGGTGCCGAGCTGGACCAGGACGAT
>JBOGGP010000305.1:0-2836 GCA_050744105.1 Acidimicrobiales bacterium | reverse complement strand
GAGCGAGGTGGCCATGCGCCTGGCCACCTCGCCACTGGCCACGACGGGCACCGGACCGGCCTCGTCCAGGCCCGGGTTGTCCTCGTGCATCGACGCCAGGCTGGCCAGACCGGCGGCCGCCGCCGCCGCCACCACCCGGGCACAGGCCAGGCCGAAGCGGCCGCTGGTGAAGGCGGGCCCGGCCACCACCAGGTCGGGGGAGGCGGAGCGGACCAGCGCCAGGATGTCGCCGGTCAGGGCGGAGGCCACGTCGTCGCCGCACCACACGGTGGCCACCACCTGGTGCTCGGGGCCCACCAGCTCCCCCAGGCGCCGGCCGGGGCCGGCGGGGCCGTCGATGAGGCCGGGGCCGGCGCCGGCTTGCTCCTCCCCGCCCACGCCGGCGAAGAACTGGTTGGTGTAGTGGACGATCCTGGCCATGGCCACAGCCTCTCGCGCCGGGGCCGGGACGATCAAGTGGGCCGGCGGCTCAGCCGGCCCGGGCCGTCAGCCGCCCCCACCCGAGCGGGCTTAGGGCGCAGTACACGAGGGCGGTGGGCACTTCGAAGGCCGCCGTCGCCGGCCCCCCGGCCACCGTGAGCCGGTCACCACCGAGGGCTTTCTCCACCTCCGGCAGTTGCAGGCGGTGGTCGTAGTTGCCGGTGCTGACCATGGCGGTCGCCCGTTCCGGGGCCACCACCACCGACGGTCCGGTCCCGTCGGCCCCCGCCATCTCGGCGTAGATCCCCACCCCTTCGATGCCGAGCTCGGCCAGGGCGTCCATCTTCAGGGCGACGTCGGCGTCGGCGTTGCCGCCCCCCTCCTTGGTGACCACGGCGGCGTCGAAGCCGGCCGCCGCGCACACCCGGGCGGCGAAGGCGGAGACGAGGTCCTTGCCCGCCTGGTCGACGGGCTCGGGGCATATGACCACGCCGGCGAAGTCCAGATCCCGGCCGTGGCGGCGCCGCAGCTCGGCGACCACGGGGTGGTTCTGGTGGATGAACGTCGGGTTCTTCAGGGCCGGGTGGCCGAACTGGCCGCTGACCACGGCCCCGTCGTCGAGGTCGCCGGGGTCGATCAGGGTGGGTAGGCCGGCGCCGAAGCTGCGCCCGTAGACGAAGACGTCCTTGAACGAGCCCTGGGTCTGCAGGTTGGTGACGGCGCCGACCCGGGGCAGGCCGGAGCGGGCCGGGGTGGGCGACGGCAGCTCCTCGACGGCGTCGGGCTCGGCGCCCAGACCGGCCTCGGCCAGGGCAGCGGCCAGGCGCAGGGAGCCCCGGCGAAGGGCGGCGTCGACCAGGGCCCAGTCGGCGCCGGGTGCGGGGGTAAACTCGACGACCACGTTGTGGGCCCCGGCGAGCGGCGACAGCGGCGCCGCCGGTCCGCTGAAGTCGACCAGGGCCTCCTGGGCCCGGGGGAGGAACCCGGCGGTGACGACCACGGCACCGCGCAGCACGTGGGTCGCTCCGGCGCCCTGCGGGCGGGCCGGGCCCACGAAGCCGGGGAATATCCCTCCCCCGCCCGGACCCTTGGTCCTCGGCTCCACGGCGTCGAGGACCTTCACGATCCGTGCGCTCTGGCCGGGCGAGACGAGGGAGACGGTGACGTCGGACAGGGCCGGGTCGGACAGGGCGGAGCGGGCCTCGGCGGCGCAGACGGTGAGGACCCTCTCCCCGGGCGGCCCGGTGAGGGCGGTGGCGTCGCCGAAGCGGATCGAGTCGACCTGGTGCACGAGGAGGGTGAGCGTCACCCGCCCATCCTGGCACCCGCCACCGTCCCGGGCGGGCGCCGGGCCGTCACGGGCTGGCGCCTGGCCGTCACGGGCTGGCGCCTGGCGCCGGCAGGGCGAACTCGGTCATCGCCCCGGCCGTGGTGATGCGGCCGATGCGGTTGGCCCCCGACTCGGTGAACCACAGGGCGTGGTCCGGCCCGGTGGTGATCCCGCTGGGCTGGCTGCCGGCCGACGGCAGGGGGTACTCGCTGACCGCCCCCGCCGTGGTTATGCGGCCGATGCGGCCGGCGGTGCGCTCGGTGAACCACAGGGCCCCGTCGGGCCCCGCCGTGATCCCCTCCGGCCCGCTGCCGGCGGTGGGTAGGGCGAAGGTCGTGCCCGTCCCCCCCGGGACCATCCTGGCCACCGATCCCGTCCCCGGCTCGGCCAGCCACAGGTTGCCGTCGGGGCCGGCGGCGATCATGGGCGACTGGCCCTCGGCGTCGGAGACGGCTCCGGGCAGCGGTAGCTGGGTCAGGTCGCCGGCCGGCGTGACCCGCCCGATCCCGGCATCGGGCCCGGACTGGGTAAACCACACGTTGCCGTCGCTGCCCGCCACGATCCCGCCGGGGTGGTTGCCGGCGTGGGGGTAGGGCACCTCGCTGACCGTGCCCGACATGGTGATGCGGGCGACCCTGACCATGGCGTACTCGGTGAACCACATGGCGCCGCCGGGCCCGGCGGCGATGCCCCTCGGCCCGCTGCCCGGCGTCGGGATCGAAAACTGGCGGATGGTGCCCTGGGGGGTGATGCGCCCGATGTTGCCGCCCTCGAACTCGGTGAACCACATGTTGCCGTCGGGGCCGGCGGCGATGTCGAACGGTGAGCTTGCCGCCGTGGGCAGCGGGTAGGTCCGCACGCAGCCGTCGGTGCCGATCCGGCCGATGGCGTTGCCGTCCTTCTCCACGAACCACAGGCCGCCGTCGGGGCCGGCGGCGATCCGCTGGGCGCCGAGGGGGGGCCCGGCGGCCGCCGTGGCCAGGGCGGGCCGGACGCAGGGCAGGGTGGTGGGCGGCGTCGCCGCCGTGCCCGCCTGGGGGGTGGTGCCCCCGGCACAGCCGGCCGCCGCCGCGGCCAGGGCGATGG
>JBOGGP010000304.1:0-2838 GCA_050744105.1 Acidimicrobiales bacterium | reverse complement strand
CCTCGGGCGCCCGAGGCCGCCTCCAGCCGGGTGACGATGGCCTCCGCCTCCTCCACGCGGCCCTGGCTGACCAGCCATCGGGGCGACTCGGGGAGCCGGCGGCGAAACAGCAGCACCACGACGGCCACGGCGCCACCCAGGCCGAACATGTAGCGCCACGAGGTGGTGTTGGGCAGGGCCAGAGTGTTGAGGGCCAGGTAGGCCACCAGGCCGGCCAGGATGGCCCCCAGGGGCCAGAACTGCATGACGGCGGCGCCGGCCCGGCCCCGCACCCGCGCCGGCATAAACTCGGCGACGGCCGAATTGACGATCGAGTACTCGGCGCCGACGCCGAGGGCGGCCAGGCCCCGCCAGACGTAGACCCACCCGAGGTTGGGCGACAGCCCGGTGAGGACGGTGAATCCGGCGTACCACACCAAGGTGAGGACGAAGAGGCGCCGGCGCCCGAACCGGTCAGCCAGCCGGCCGCCGACGAGGGCGCCGACCAGGATGCCGCCGAGCCATACGCCCAGGACCGCGTCGCGCTGGGAGGTGCTGGCTCCGAAATGGTCCCCGAGCGGCCCGATGGCGCTGCCGAAGAGGGACACCTCGAGGGAGTCGAACATCCAGCCGGCGCCCAAGGCCAGGATGATGCTCCGGTGCGCCGGGGTCCATTTGAGCCTATCCAGCCTGACGCCAATCTGCGCCGCGGTTGTCGTCACCGGTGTAGCCTCCCCAGGCCGGCGGTCGAGCCCGTCGAGCCGATATGCACCTTGGTTTATGGCGATGGTGGCACGGGGCCGACGGCGATGTCAAGGCCGAGGCGCCAGCTGGCGGCTGGTGCGGGGTTGCCGCTGGGGCCGAGCCCGTCACCCGACAATCTTCCAGGCTCTCGGGCAGCCAGAGCCTCTCGGGCAGCCAGAGCCCCTCGGGCAGCGCCCCTCGGGCAGCCAGGGCTACCGGGCGGGGCAATAGGATGCCAGGCCGATGCCCCGGCTGGTGATGGCGACGCTGGCCCATGGGGCCCAGGACGTCGCCGGCCTGGTCTCCATGCTCAGCGGCTTCATCGAGGCGGTGTCGGGGCCGCAGCTTCCACTCCGCCAGAACCTGTGGCTGGTGTCCCGCCTCGAGGTCGACACCGACGAGCTCGGCCAGGCGATGCTGGTGGTGGTCCGGGTGGAGCACTCCGACGGCGAGCAGCTGGCCCGGGTCGACGCCAACCTGGTGGCGCAACGCTCGCCGGCCTACTCGGTGGAGCTGCCGGTGGGGGTCAACCTGGTGGTCCCCTTGTCCCTCGAGTTCCGCCGGGAAGGCCTCTACCGGGTGACTGTCAGCGCCGACGGCGAGGTGCTGGGCGGAGCTGCCCTCGTGGTCAGCGCCCAGCTGCCCGCCCTGTAGGGCCGAGCCGCTGCCATCCTGAGTCTCGGGCTCAGCGGACCGGGCGGCGCCGGCGCTTGCCGAGGCGCACACCGATCCACAAGAAGTCGGCCAGGAAGACGGCGATCCCGATGAGGAGGAGGTAGAGCACGCCCTTCACGACTACACCGACGATCCCGAGGGCGACGGCGACGACCACGAACAGCAAGAACAGAGCCACGACCCACGACCTCCGATCAGCGCCGGGCCAGCCGGCGCTCGCCGCCGGCACCGGGCTGGTAGGCGAGGCCATAGTGCTCGAACAGGCCCGGCTCGTCCTCTGCCACCAGCTCTCCGTCGGTGTCGATCTCGAGGGCACCCTTGACCTGCTTTTTGAGGTAGGTCACCCGGAGGTAGGTGGGCCCCACGGTGGCCCCGTCGAGGGGGACGAAGGTCAGCCGGTGCCGCCCGATCATCCCGACCTTGATCGAGGCGAAGGACGGGATGTCGGTGGCCGTGTCGACATAGACCGCCTCCAGCTCGCCGATCTTGTCGTCGGAGGGGTCGATGACCCGGTGCTCGCGCCAGTCGCGTATGTTGTCGGCCTCGAACATGTGACCCTTCCTCTCGGTGAGCTTACCCATACCCGTCTGCGGCCGGGAGGATGCGGGGACTAGTACGGGTGGGCCGGGCCGCCCCAGCCCCATCGGGTCATGGCCAGGTCGGGGGCCACCTGGGCGCCCGGGTCGCCGTAGAGCAGTACCTCGTCGACGGCGGCGCGCATGTAGGCGGTCATGGCGGCCCGGAACTGCGGGTCGCCGGGCAAGCCGGCGTCGTCCATGGCCAGGGTGAAGCAGGAGACGAAGCGGCGCCCCAGGTCGGTCATGTCCCCGTTGCCGGCATGCATGCCCAAGACATAGGCATGGTCGCCGCACGAGCCCGAGTAACTGGCCGGACCCCCGAGCACCTCGGCCCAGTAGGCTGCAAGGCGCTCGACGTGTCGAGGATGCTGGTCGGGGTGGGAGAACGGATGGTTGAGCTCGGGGTCGGCCAGGCAACGGGCATGGTGGGCGCCGGCCAGCGCCAGGAGTGCCGGCTCGCCTCCGGCAAACTCGAAGAGCGACTGGCGCACGGATAGATCTTCGCACACCGGTGACGTCGGGTGCTCGCCGGCGCCGGCCCGGCCGCCGGCCCGGGTGGCCGCTAGGCTGGGACCCCCACCTGTCCCGGGGCTATAGCTCAGCCGGTTAGAGCGCAGCACTGATAATGCTGAGGTCGGTGGTTCGATTCCACCTAGCCCCACCAGGCACGACGGCTGTTTCCGCAGGTCAGTAGCAGTTTGTCGAGTGACCGGCGGCCCCCGGTCGTGACCCCTGTGTCAATGGCCAAGTTCCGGTCCCCGCTGGTGGCCAACTAAAAGTCCCCACCTCTCGGGTTCTTTCAGCGCTTGGTGGGCCGGGGACCACCTCCTTTCTGGCGGGCTTCGCGCATGCGGAACGACTC
>JBOGGP010000303.1:0-2873 GCA_050744105.1 Acidimicrobiales bacterium | reverse complement strand
GCTGGCTGGTCGACCGCATCAATCTCACCTTCTTAGCCTATCACTATAGCGATACTTACGCAAGCCTCCAGATCGAAGAAAACCCCGTCGGACCAGGGCCTTCTCAGTCAACTACCGGAGGTCTGAGACTAGAGGGCGGCGACCTCGGGCCCAAGTGGACACTCGGTGACCACGGCTGGTCAGGCCCTGTGCCGGATCAGGCCCTGTGCTCGATCAGGCCCTGTGCTGGATCAGGCCTCTTTCCTGGCCCGGACCCCTGGCGGGGGCCCCACGGCGGCCAGGTCGGCGGGGTGGTGGTGGTGGCCGGCACCGGACAGCTGGTCGCCGCCGGCGCCGACCATCGCCTCCGGGGCCGCCTGCCGGCCCCCCTCTGCCCCGTCGCCCCCGGACACCCGCAGCCGGGCGGTGACGACGTGGCCGGGAGCGACCGGCCGCGGCCTGAACCGGCCCGAGACCACCGGGGCGGCCCCCAGGCGGCGGGGGGGCACGATGGCCACCCGGCGGCGGAGACCGGCCAGATCCTCGGCGCCGACCTCCATGCGCTCGGTCTTCTTCCAGTCGCGCCGGCCCCGCACCACCCGGAGGAAGGCCCACCACACGGCCACCTGGTGCATGTACGAGTAGGGCACGTTCGCCAGGCCGACGAGGAGGCTCCGGGCCAGGCCGATCTCGGGGGCGGCCCGGCACCGGTAGATGGGTCCCCACAGGGCCAGGGGGACGACGGCGAACAGGACGAAGAGCGGCAGCAGCTGCCACAGTCCGCCGGCGCCCCACAGGAGGCTGACACCGGCAGGGGCGGCCGCCACGGCGTAGCACAGCACCCCCAGGGAAACGACGTAGCTGAGGGTACCGACCAGCTGGAACCACGGCAGCAGGATGTAGTAGGCGATCTCGAAGGCGGCCGCCGTCTGGATGTTTGGTGACAGCATCACCGGCCGCAGGTAGCGGATGCACTGCATGACCCCCTGGCCCCACCGGCTTCGCTGGCGGACCAGCCGCCGGAGCGTGGGCGGGCCCTGCTGGGCCACCCAGGTGTCGTGGCAGTACTCGGTGCGGCCGCCGGTGAGCAGGATGTGCAGACCCAGCTCGAAGTCCTCGATGAGGGCGTCCTGCCAGGGTTGGTCGTAGCTGTCGGCCACCAGCTGGAGGGCCGAGAGCCTGGTGAACTGCCCGTTGCCGCCCATGCCGGCGCTGCCGATGTTGCGCCGCAGGAACTGCATGGCGGCGATCACCGTGGCGAATTCGAGGTCCTGCATGGTGGTGAGCAGCCGCGACAGCCGCCTGCGGGGGACATCGAGGCCAGGCTTGGTCCCGGCCTGGTTGCGCACCCGCACGGCGACCTGGACGGCACTGACGTCGGGGTTGGCGAAGAACTCGGGGCCCGAGATGACGTCCAGGCAGCGCGGGTCGAGGTGGCCGTCGGCGTCGACCACGCCGAGGATCACCGTCTCGGGCGGGGTGCCCGGCGGCAGCCACTCCACTATGGCCCGCCAGCAGGCGTTGAGGGCCGGCCCCTTGCCCCGCTGGGCGTCGGGGAACGTGCGGGTCACGGCGTGGACGCGATGGTCGATGGCCGCCAGGGCGGCCACGATCTCCGGCGTGGCGTCCCGGGAGGCGTCGTCGATGCACCACACCTGGCTGAGCGGGAACTGCTCCAGCAGGCGGCGGACGGTGGCGGCGACGACGTTCTCCTCGTCGAGGCAGGGCACCATGAAATGCCACTGGTGGTCGGCCCGCTGGCCCGGAGGACCGGGCCGGTGGCGGAGAAAGGGGACCACGATCAGGGCCACGTAGGCCAGGAAGCTCCCGGTCATGACCAGGACATAGGCGTTGACCAGGGCGACGAGGATCTGCAACGGCGCTAGCCCCGCCTCTGGCCGGGCACCGCCCGCCGGCGCCGCCGGATCGTCTCCCGAGCCGCCATCATGGCGCCCAGCGCCACCAGGACCAGCACCACGACCAGCGCCCCGGCCACCGAGTCACGCTGGTAGAGCAGCAGTCCGGCCGATGCAGCCAGGCCGAGCGCCAGGGCGGCGAGGCCGGCAGGCAGGGTCGGGCGCCGCCGGGGATCGGCGCGGCCCGGGGGCTGGCGGCGGCGCGGGGGCTGGCGGCGGCGCGGGGGCCGGCGGCGGCGCGGAGGCACGCCACAGACGATACCGGCCCCAAGCCGGCCGGGGATGTTTGCGCTGCTCAAGCACAGGATTTGCGCTCTTGTCAGGGATCTCGGACGTGCAGGAGCATCGAGCGGCGGATTCATGCCCGGGAGGGAACTGCTCGCCGGCCACGGCCATCCCCTGCATCCGGTCTACGCATCCGGTCTACGCATCCGGGGGGCACGCTCCCGCCCGGTACCCCGAGGTCGGCGGCGAGGTGGCCGGCGCCACCACCGGCAACGGGGAAGTCGTGCTGGCGCTTCCGTCGGCCGCCCGCCACCAGCTGCCGGCAACCGTGGACACCACAGGGGCGGCCGCCCCAATGACTGGCCCAGAGACGACGCGGTGCTGGCCGGGGCCGAAAGCATCGACGACTGCGAGGTGCGGCGGGCGGGGTCGAGCTCGGCGATCCTTGGCCACGGCGTCGCCGCCCCCTCGACCCTTGGCACGTTCTTGCGCAGCTTCTCGTGGGCCGATGTCCGCCAGCTCGACTCGGTCGCCAGCGAGATGCTCCGTCGGGCGTGGCCATCGGGCGCCGGCCCCGACGACCCCGCACTGCGTTGTCGCTCCTGACACTGACACGAAGCCGGCTCAAATTCTCCAAAGAATCCCTTGCCAGTCCTGGCTGCCCGGTGGTAGCATCGAACACAGGTTCCCCTCAGGGCAGCAGGTTGCCGGGGGGAGCGGCTCGCCGGTCGGCAGGGACTGGCCCAAGGAGAC
>JBOGGP010000302.1:0-2910 GCA_050744105.1 Acidimicrobiales bacterium | reverse complement strand
GGCCAAGCGGGCGCCGGCCAAGCGGGCGGCGGGGTCGGCCAAGCGGGGGGGGCCGGGCGGGGCCGGGCCGGAGTAGCCGAGGCACGTTGAGCTGATGGTGGCCCGCGGGCGGCTCATCGTCCTGGAGGGAGGGGAGGGCTGCGGCAAGTCGACCCAGGCGGCGCTGCTCGCAGCGCGCACGGGAGCGCTGCTCACCCGGGAACCGGGGGCTACGCCCGTGGGCCGCCGCATCCGTGAGCTGCTCCTCGATCCCTCGCTGCCCCCGGTGTCTAGCCGCACCGAGGTCTTGTTGTTCCTGGCCGATCGGGCCCAGCACGTGGCCCAGGTGGTGGCACCGACGCTGGCCGGGGGCCGGGACGTGGTCTGCGATCGCTTCTCGGGGTCTACCCTCGCCTACCAGGGCTACGGCAGGGGCATGGAGCCCGGAGAGCTGCGCCGGCTGTCGGAGTGGGCCTCGGCGGGCATCGTGCCCGACCGGGTGGTCCTCGTCGACATCGCCGCCGTTACCGCCGACCGGCGGCTGCGGGAGCGGGGAGGGTCCGACCGAATGGAGGCGGCCGACCGGGCCTTCTTCGAGCGGGTGGCCACCGGCTTCGCCGCCGAGGCCGCTGCTGACCCTGGACGCTGGCGGGTGGTCGACGGTGAGGGGACGGTGGAGGAGGTCTTCGGGCGGGTGGCGGTGGCCAGCCGGCCGTGATCGTGGACGCCCGACCCGGTGTGGCACCGATTGGTGTTGGATGTGACTGATTGGTGGTGGACGTGACTGCTTGGTGTTGGATGTGACTGCGATGAGCGATCTCTACGCCGGCGTGGTCGGCCAGGAGTCGGCCCTGGGCGCCTTGCGCGCCGCAGCCGCCCGCCCGGTTCACGCCTACCTCCTGGTCGGCCCGCCCGGCACGGGCAAGTCCGCGGCGGCGATCTCGTTCGCTGCCGCCCTGGTGTGCCCGGCCGGGGGCTGCGGGGCGTGCTCGGCCTGCCGGCGGGCCCGGGAGGGGACCCACCCCGACGTGGTGGTCGTCGAGCGGCACGGGCCGGCCATCTCGCTCGAGACCGCCCTGGGGATCGCCGGCCTGGCCGTGCGCAGCCCCCTGGAGGGGGAGCGAATGGTGCTGGTGCTGGTCGACTTCCACCTGGTCAAGGAGGCCGGCCCTGCGCTGCTCAAGACCGTGGAGGAACCACCGCCGTCGACGATCTTCGTCATAACCGCAGAATTCGTGCCCCCCGAGCTGGTGACCATCGCCAGCCGGTGCGTGCGGGTCGACTTCTCGCCGCTGACCTCCGCAGCCGTGGTGGCGGCGCTCGTCACCGACGGGGTGAGCTCCGAGCGCGCCGCCGAGCTGGCCGGCGCCGCCGGCGGCCGCTTGGACCGGGCTCGCCTGCTGGCCGCCGACGCCGACTTCGACGCCCGCCTCCGGGCCTGGCACGCGGTACCGGAGACGCTGGACGGGACGGGAGCCACGGTCGCCCGGCTGGCCGACGAGCTCGTCGACCTGCTGGATCGCAGCGTGGCCCCATTGCGGGCCAGGCAGGAGTCCGAGGTGGCCGCCCTCGAGGTACGAAATGCCCGGGCCCTCGAGGTCAACGGCAAGCTCGGCCGGCACCGGGCCGGGACCAAGGCGGGCGTGAAGGAGCTGGAGGAAGTCCACCGCCGGCAGGTCCGGCGCCAGCGAACCGACGAGCTCAAGGTGGGCCTGGCCGTGCTGGCCCGCGCATTCCAGGACCGGTACCGCCCTGGTCCGCCGGGGGCGTCCGCCGGCCTCACCCCGACTGCGGCCAGGAGAGCGGTCGCCGCCGGCGCCCTCGTCCAGCGCCTGGCCGCCGACCTGGCCCACAACCCGGGCGAGACCCTCGCCCTGCAGGCCCTGCTGCTCCGGCTGGGCCACCTCGCAGACCAGACATGACAGGAGTGGCCGAATGACCCACGAGCCGCCGCGACCGGCCGCGCCCAGCATCGCCCTCAACAACGGCACCGAGATCCCCCAGCTAGGCTTAGGGGTGTTCCAGATCCCTCCCGACCAGGTGGTCCGGACAGTCCTCACCGCCATCGCCGCCGGCTACCGGCTCGTCGACACGGCGGCCGCCTACGGCAACGAGGAGGGCGTGGGGCGGGCCATAACCAGCAGCGGGGTGCCACGCCACGAGTTGTACGTGACCACCAAGCTGTGGAACTCCGACCACGGCTACGACCGGGCCCTGCGGGCCTTCGACAGAAGCCTGGCCCGGCTTGGTCTGGACCACGTCGACCTCTACCTGATCCACTGGCCCCTTCCCGGTCGTGACGACTACTTGGAGACCTGGAAGGCGCTGGAGCGGATCGCCTCCGAAGGACGGGCCCGGGCAATCGGGGTCTCCAACTTCTCCCAGGCCCACCTGGACCGTCTACGGGCCGAGACCGAGGTGGTCCCCGTGCTCAACCAGATCGAACTGCATCCTCGCCTGTCACAGGCCTCCCTGCGCCGCTACCACGACGACCACGGCATCCGGACCCAAGCCTGGAGCCCCCTAGGGCAGGGCAAGGGCCTGCTGGGCGACCCGGTCCTGGGCGGTCTTGCCGTCGCCCGCCGGCGCAGCGCCGCCCAGGTTGTCCTTCGCTGGCACGTCCAGCTCGGCAACCTCGCCATCCCCAAGTCGGTGACGCCGGAGCGGATCCGTTCCAACCTCGACGTCTTCGACTTTGCCCTCACCGACGCGGACATGGCCACCCTCGCCACTCTGGATCGGGGCCAGCGGGTGGGTCCCGATCCCGAGGCCTTCGACGCTCAGTAGCCGACGCCCGGACCCCTACCGGTGGGCCGATCCTCATCCTGCGCCACCGGCCCGGCCCCACCCCAGGGCCAGCTGTCCCCCTCCCTGCCCGCCGGCTCGGCCCTGCCCGCCGGCTCGGCCCTGCCCGCCGGCTCGGCCCTGCCC
>JBOGGP010000301.1:0-2916 GCA_050744105.1 Acidimicrobiales bacterium | reverse complement strand
CCCCCACCCTGTCCGCCCCCACCCTGTCCGCCCCCACCCTGCCCCCCGCCACCGGCCGTCCCGTCAGGCAGGTAACCAGGGGAGGCGCCGCCGTCGCCGCCCACCGGGCCGGCGCGGCCGTGGCCGCCAGGCTGCCGGCGGCCTGGTGCCGGGACGTCGCCGAAGGGGTGGCCGCCGTGGCCGTGCGTGCCCCCCGGATGGCGGGGCGGCGGGAGATGGCCGCCCGCCACCTCCAGCGGGTCCACGGAGGTGGGCTGGGACGGGCCGAGCTGGCCCGGTTGACCGGGGACTGCTTTGCCTCCTACGCCCGCTACTGGGCCGAGAGCCTGAGGCTGCCCGGGCTGGGAGCGGCGGAGGTGGACGCCGGATTTGCCTGCCGCGGACTCGACCATCTCGAGGCGGCAGCCGAGGCGGGGCGGGGGGCCATCCTGGCCCTTCCCCACCTGGGAGGTTGGGAGTGGGGGGGCACCTGGCTGGTCCACAACGGTTACCGGGTGACGGTGGTGGTGGAGCCGCTCCAGCCCCCTGCCCTCTTCGACTGGTTCAGCGGCGTGCGCCGCCGGCTGGGCATGGAGGTGGTGGCCGTGGGCCCGGCCGCGGGCAGGCAGGCCCTGGCCGCCCTGCGGGAAAACTCAGTGCTCTGCCTGCTGTGCGACCGCCTGGTGGGCGGCGCCGCCGGGGTCGAGGTCGAGTTCTTCGGCGAGCGCACCAGGTTGCCGGCCGGGCCGGTGACACTTGCCCTGCGCAGCGGGGCCGCCCTGCTGCCCGCAGCCGTCTATTTTGGGGCCGGGGCCGATGCGCACGTGGGGGTCGTCCGTCCGCCGGTGCCCGTGGCCCGGACGGCCAGGCTCCGCGACGACGTCGTCGAGGGCACCCAGCGCCTCGCCGCCGAGCTCGAAGGCCTGATCCGCCGGGCCCCGACCCAGTGGCACATCCTCCAGCCCAACTGGCCGAGCGACCGCCAGGCCGCCCCAGTCCGCCAGCGGGCCCGCCGCCGGGCAAGGTGATCCCCGGGGCCCGCTGGCTAGCCTCCCGCGGTGCGCATCGGCCTATTGTGCCCCTACAGCCTGACTATGCCGGGCGGCGTGCAGAGCCAGGCGCTGGGACTGGGCCGGGCGCTGCGTGCCCAGGGGATGGCCGCCCGGGTGCTCGGTCCCTGCGACGGGCCACCGCCGGAACCGTGGGTGACACCGCTGGGGGCTTCGATACCGACGGCGGGAAACGGGTCGATGGCCGCCATTGCCCCCGACCCGGCCGCCGCCCTGCGGACCATACGGGCGCTGCGCGACGAGGCGTTCGACGTCGTGCACCTACACGAGCCGCTGGTGCCCGGGCCGGTCCTCACCGCCCTGCTGTGGAGCGATGCGCCCCTGGTGGGGACGTTCCACCGGGCCGGGGCCTTCGCCCTGTCCCGGCTGGTCCGCCCTCTCGCCTACTGGGTGGCCGACCACCTGAGCGTGCGCTGCGCGGTCTCGGCCGAGGCCGAGCTCACCGCTCGCCGGGCGCTGGGAGGCGACTACGAGCGGGTCTGGAACGGGATCGACCAGCCGGCGTTCGCCGCCGCGCCGCCCTGGGCCCGCCCCCCGGGGGCCGGCGTCGTGCTCTTCGTCGGCCGCCACGAGCCCCGTAAGGGACTGGCGGTGCTGATCGAGGCGGTGGGCCGCCTCGATCCCGGCGTGACTCTGTGGGTCGCCGGCGAGGGCCCTCAGACGGCTCGCCTGCGCCAGGCGACCAGCGCCGACGGCCGCGTCCACTGGCTGGGGACGATCGGGGAGGAGGAGAAGATGCGCCGGCTGCGCGCCGCAGACGTGGTCTGCGCTCCCTCGCTGCACGGCGAGAGCTTCGGGGTGGTGCTGATCGAGGCCATGGCCGCCGGCGCCTGCGTGGTGGCGAGCGACCTGCCTGGATACCGCAACGTGACGGGGGGGGAAAGGGGGGCCCTCCTGGTGCCGCCCGGCGACCCGGCGGCCCTGGCCGCGGCCATCGGGAGGGGGCTCTCGGGTGGACCCGATATCAGCGCCCTTCGAGACCGGGGGGCGGGGCGGGCTGAAAGCTTCTCGATGAGCCGGCTGGCCGAACGCTACCGGCAGATCTACCAGGACGTGCTGGCGGCCGGCTCCGGGCCCGCCTCGCCCGCAGGGCGGCACCGGCTACGCAGAGAGCAGCCCCGCCGTACCAGACCCGGCCTAGGAGGGTCGCCCGGTGGGCGGCGAGGATCACGTTGAAAAAGTAGGGGTAGCCGGCCAGGGTGACGACCGCCCAGCGGGGCAGGCCGGCGGCGGCAGCCAGGGCGGCCAGCAGGACGGCGTACCAGGGCTGGACCGGGGTGGCACACAGCAGGGCCACCCCCACCACGACGGTGGTGCCCGTGACCGGATCGGGGCGCCGGCGGACCACCCAGGCGCAGGCCAGGACGGCGGCGGCGGCCACCGCGGCGTCGGTCAGCGCCGGCGGCAGGGGCAGGGCACCAGGGATGAGGAACCGGCCGGCGCCCGCGTAGTGCTCCTCCTGCAGGTAGCCCGGGAGGTAGCCCAGCACCTTGACGCCGACGGCCAGGAGGTGGGGCAGGTAGGCCACGGCGACCACCGTGGCAAACCAACCCACGGCCCGGGCCCGCTCGCTCCGGCGCAGCCCGGTCATGGAGACCACGGGCAGGAGAGCGATGGCCGGATATATCTTGACCAGGGTGGCCAGGCCCACCAGAAGGCCGGCGAGCGCCAGGCGGGGCCGGCCGGCGGGACCGACGAGCACCCGGCCCGGGGCGCTGGCCCGCAGCCTCCCGACCCACCCCCTCCCGGCCCACCCCCGCCCGACCCACCTCCGCCCGGCCCCGGCCCGCCCGGCCCGTCCCAGCCCGACCCACCTCCGCCCGGCCCCCGCCCGCCCGGCCCGTCCCAGCCCGACCCACCTCCGCCC
>JBOGGP010000300.1:0-2929 GCA_050744105.1 Acidimicrobiales bacterium | reverse complement strand
GGCACCGAGGCCAGCGCCGGCACCGAGGGCCACGACCAGGAGGCGCCGGGCCCCGGTGGCCCTGGAGCCGGGCGCTAGACCCGACGGTGCCAGCCGGGCCGGCGGTGCCAGCCAGACCGGCGGTGCCAGCGAGACCGGCGGTGCCAGCGAGACCGGCGGTGCCAGCCGGGCCGGCGGGGCCGGGGGAGCCGGGGTGGGGCCAGGCCCCCGACGCAGGCGGCCCGCTGGCCGGCCGGCGGGTCGTCCTCGGGGTCAGCGGCGGGATCGCCGCCTACAAGGCGGTCGAGGTGTGCCGGCTCCTGGTCGGCGCCGGCGCCCACGTGGTCCCGGTGATGACCCGGGCCGCCCTGCGGTTCCTCGGCCCGGCCACACTCAGCGCCCTGGCCTCGGAGCCGGTGCGTACCTCGATGTGGGACGGCCCCGAGCCCATCCCCCACACCCACCTGGGCCGGCGGGCCGACCTGGTCCTGGTGGTGCCCGCCACCGCCCGGGTGATCGGCAGCTACACGGCGGGGATATCCGACGACCTGCTCACCGCCACCCTGCTGGCCACCCGGGCCCCGGTGGTCATCTGCCCGGCGATGCACACCGAGATGTGGGACCACCCGGCCGTGGTCGACAACGTCGCCACCCTGCGCCGGCGGGGCGTCGCCGTGGTGGGCCCCGCCACCGGGGCCCTGGCCGGGGGGGACGAGGGTCACGGGCGCCTGGCCGACCCGGCCACGATCCTCGCCGCCGCCGTGGCCGCCCTGGCGCCATCTGGTGACCTGGAGGGCAGGACCGCCCTGGTCACCGCCGGCGGCACCCGGGAGCCGGTCGACCCCGTGCGCTTCCTCGGCAACCGCTCGTCGGGCAAGCAGGGCCACGCCATCGCCGCCGAGCTGGCCCGGCGGGGGGCGCAGGTCGTCCTGGTCACCACCGCCGCCGGCCCGGTCACCACCGCCGCCGGCCCGGTCACCACCGCCGCCGGCCCGGTCACCACCGCCGCCGGCCCGGTCACCACCGCCGCCGGCCTGGTCACCACCGGGATCACCATCGTGGCGGTGGAGACGGCGGCGGAGATGCACGACGCCGTGGTGGCGCGAGCGGCCGGCGCCGACGTGGTGGTGCTGGCTGCCGCCGTCGCCGACTTCCGGCCCCGGGCCGTCGCCGGCGGCAAGCTCAGGAGGTCCGACGGGGTGCCCGACCTGGTGCTCGAACCAACCCCCGACATCGCCGCCGCCCTCACCCCCCGCCGCCGCCGCGGCCAGGTGCTGGTCGGCTTCGCCGCCGAGACGGCCGGCGGGGAGGCGCTGGTCGGCTCGGCGCTGGCCAAGCTGCGGGCCAAGCACCTCGACCTGGTGGTGGCCAACGACGTCTCGGCTCCGGGGGCCGGGTTCGACCATGACACCAACGACGCCGTCATTGTCGACGGGACCCGGGTCGTCCCCACCGGCCTGGTCGGCAAGGCGGTGGTGGCCCGGGCGGTGGTCGACGCCGTAACGTCGCTCCTTTCACCACGGATCCCGGCGACCGGGCCCCAACCGGCTGACCCGGCCCAGCCCGCCCCCCACACCCCGCCAACCGAGGAGCCCACTTGACCCGCTGGACCTTCACCTCCGAGTCGGTGACCGAGGGTCACCCCGACAAGATGGCCGACCAGATCTCCGACGCCGTCCTCGACGCCATCCTGGCCGACGACCCGGCGGCCCGGGTGGCCTGCGAGACCCTCCTCACCACCGGGCTGGTGGTGGTCGCCGGCGAGGTCACCACCAAGGCCAGCCCCGACATCCCCCCGCTGGTCCGCCAGGTGGTGACCGACATCGGCTACACCAGCTCCGACATGGGCTTCGACGGCCGCACCTGCGCGGTGATGGTCTGCCTGGGGGCCCAGTCCCCCGACATCGCCCAGGGGGTGGACACCGCCCTGGAGGTGCGCCGGGGCACCACCGGGGAGGACGTGCTCAGCGCCCAGGGGGCGGGCGACCAGGGGATGATGTTCGGCTACGCCTGCGACGAGACCGACGATCTCATGCCGATGCCCATCTGGCTGGCCCACCGCCTCTCCGAGCAGCTCACCCGGGCCCGCAAGTCGGGCGACCTGCCCTACCTGCGCCCCGACGGCAAGACCCAGGTCACCTTCGACTACACCGACGGCCGGCCGGTGCGGCTGAGGACCGTGCTCGTCTCCACCCAGCACGGCCCGGGCGTGGACCTGGCCACCACCCTGCACCTCGACCTGCGGGACCAGGTCATCGCCCCCCTGGTGCCGCCCAGGTTCGCCGGCGACGGCTACCAGGTGCTCACCAACCCCACCGGCAGGTTCGAGAAGGGCGGCCCCCACGCCGACGCCGGCCTCACCGGGCGCAAGATCATCGTCGACACCTACGGGGGGGCGGCCCGCCACGGCGGGGGTGCCTTCAGCGGCAAGGACCCGTCCAAGGTGGACCGCTCGGCGGCCTACGCGGCGCGCTGGGTGGCCAAGCACGTGGTGGCCTCGGGAGCAGCCCGGCGCTGCGAGATCCAGGTGGCCTACGCCATCGGCGTGGCCCGGCCCGTGTCGGTCATGGTGGACACCTTCGGCACCGAGACCGTCGACCCGGCCCGGATCGAGCGGGCCGTCGCCGAGGTCTTCGACCTGCGGCCGGCCGCCATCATCGCCGACCTGGACCTGCGCCGGCCGATCTACCGCAAGACGGCGGCCTACGGCCACTTCGGCCGCAGCGACAAGGAGTTCACCTGGGAGCAGACCAGCCGGCTGGCTGAGTTTACCGCCGCCCTGGGCGCGTAGGGGAGGTTGGGGAAAGGGGCGGCCGGCGCCCCCCGCCAGCCCGTGGTGCCCTCCGGGGAGGCGCTCGTGGTGCGGGTGCTGCCGGAGGTGGCGGCCATCGACAAGGAGTTTGACTACCTGGTGCCGGCGTCGATGGAGGGCCAGGTGCGGTCGGGCACG
>JBOGGP010000299.1:0-2953 GCA_050744105.1 Acidimicrobiales bacterium | reverse complement strand
CCGGGGAGGCGGTGGCCGGGGAGGCGGTGGCCGGGGAGGCGGTGGCCGGGGAGGCGGTGGCCGGGGAGGCGGTGGCCGGGGAGGCGGTGGCCGGCGGGGCAGAGGGCGGCGACGGGGTGGCCGGTGAGGCGGTGGCCGGGGAGGCGGTGGCCGGGGAGGCGGTGGCCGGTGGCCCGTCCGAGGTTGCCGGGCCGGCCACGGTGTTCCGGGTCAGGGACATGGGCTTTCGCTACGGCAGCTTCCGGGCCCTCCGGGACGTGACAATGGACGTCTACGACCACCAGGTGACCGCGCTCATCGGCCCGTCGGGGTGCGGGAAGACGACTTTCCTGCGCTGCTTCAACCGCCTCAACGACCTGGTGCCCGGCAGCGAGGTCGACGGCTCCATCCACTTCCGAGACGTCGACATCTACTCCCCCGGCGTCAGGCCCATCGAGCTGCGGCGCCGGGTGGGCATGGTGTTCCAAAAGCCCAACCCCTTCCCGAAGTCGATCTGGGAGAACGTGGCGTTCGCCCCCCGGGCCAACGGCGTCCGCCGCAGCCGGCTCGACGGCGTCGTGGAGGGGTCGCTGCGGGCCGCCGCCCTGTGGGACGAGGTCAAGGACAAGCTCAAGCAGAGCGCGTACCTGCTCAGCGGGGGCCAGCAGCAGCGCCTGTGCATCGCCCGGGCCATCGCCGTCAAGCCCGAGGTGATCCTCATGGACGAGCCGTGCTCGGCCCTCGACCCCATCGCCACCGGGCGCATCGAGGAGCTGATGGCGGACCTGAAGCAGGAGTACACCATCGTCATCGTCACCCACAACATGCAGCAGGCGGCCCGGGTGTCGGACCGCACCGCGTTCTTCACCACCGAGGAGGGCCGGGCCGGGGGTGTGCTGGTGGAGGTCGCCGCCACCGGGGCCATCTTCACGGCGCCCAGCGATCCCCGCACGGAGGACTACATCACCGGCCGGTTCGGCTGACCCGGGCCACGGCGGCGGGCGCCGGCCCCTACAGGCTCATGCGCTCCGTGGCCCGCCGGGCCCGGGCCGTGATGGCCCGGCCGGCCAGGATGAGGATCACCAGGATGACCAGGGTCACGGCGGCGGCGGCCGCCCCCTGGACGGCGTAGGCCCGGCCCGGGATCGAGATGTCGTTGTAGGTGACCACCGTCAGGTAGCCGATCTGGTGGTGGAGCAGGTGGAAGGTCGGGTTGAAGTTGGAGAACCCGGCGGTGAACAGCAGCGGGGCCGTCTCGCCGGTGGAGATGGCCAGGGCCACCACCACGCCGCTGACGATCCCGGGCAGGGCCGGGGGAAGCAGGACGCGGGCCACCGAGCGGGACCGGTGCAGCCCGAGCGCCTCGCTCGCCTCCCGCAGGGCGGTCGGGACCTGGCGCAGGGCCACCTCGGTGTTCTTGACGATGTAGGGCAGCACCAGGGCGGACAGGGCCAGCACGGCGGGGAGGAGCCCCTCCTGCCAGTGGAGGCCGACGACCAGGGCGACGTAGCCGACGTAGCCGATGACGATCGACGGCGACCCCGACAGCACCTCGGAGAGGAAGCGCAGGACCGATCCCGTCCTCGGGGGCGCCAGCTCGGCCAGCCAGATGCCGGCGGCCACCCCGACGGTCCCGGCCACCACCAGGACCCCCAGGAGCAGCACGAGAGTACCGAGGATGGCGTTCTGCAGGCCGGCGGTGACCACGGTACGCCTGGTCAGCAGCGACAGGTCCAGGCCGGGCCACGCCCGGTGGAACACGCTGAAGATCACCGACAGGGCGGGGGCAGCGATCAGGGCGAACGACAGGCCGCAGGCGATCCACAGGGCCCAGTCCCGGGCCCGCCTCCGCGTCGAGGTACGGGCGCCGCCCAACCCGGCGGGGCCGCCCACCTGGCCCGCCGGCGGCCCGGCCACCCCGGCGGGGCGATCCGGCCCTGCCCCGGCAGTCACAGGACCGGTCAGCTCAGATCCCCCGGCCCACCGGCAGGCCGATGCCGCCCAGGCGGGCGGCGATCAGCCGGCCGGCGAAGTTGGTCAGCAGGGTCACGGCCAGGAGGACCAGGGCGACCTCGGCCAGGGCGTGCAGGGCCATGCCGGTCGGATCCTGGATGGCGCCGTCGAGGAAGCTGGCGATCCCCGCGGCCATGGTGGTGAAGGTGGCGAAGATGCTCTGCGGGTAACCGTTGAAGTTGTCCGAGCTGATGAGCAGGACGGCGATGGTCTCGCCCAGGGCCCGGCCCCAGCCGAGCAGGGCGGCGGCCAGCACGCCGGTGCGGACCGCCGGCAGGGTGACCAGGCGGACCGCCTCGGAGCGGGTCAGGCCGAGCGCCACCGCCCCCTCCCGGCTGGTGTCGGGCACGGACCGGATGAGCTCGCGCGTGGTGGCGGCCACGATGGGCACGATCATCACGGCGAGCACCAGCGACGCGGTGAGCAGGCCCTGCCCGGTGGGAGCTATGGCCCCGGTCAGCCACGGGATGCCCAGGGACGAGATGGGCTTGTAGACGTCGCGGGCCAGCACCGGGCCCAGGGTGACCACCCCCCAGAGCCCGAACACGATGCTCGGGATGCCGGCCAGCATCTCGAGGACTATGCCGAGCGGTCCCTCGAGCCGGCGGGGCAGGCGTTCCACCAGGAAGATGGCGCCTCCCACCGACACCGGAAGGGCGATGGCCAGGGCCAGGACCGACGATACGAGGGTGCCCCAAAGCAGGGGGAGGATGCCGAAGCGGGCCCCCTTCAGCGCCTGGTAGCCGTGGTGGACCTGCACGCCGGTGGCGTAGGGGCTTCCCGGCGAGAAGACATTGGTGGTGAAAAAGTGCGTCCCGTTGAACACGATCGACGGGTACGCCTGCTTGACCAGCTGGTAGGCTAGGAAGGCCAGCAGCAGGCCGGGAACGAGTGCCGCGACGGCCAGCCCGGCCCGGGCGCCGACATCCCAGCACCGGGCCCGGCGGCCGAACGCCCGGCG
>JBOGGP010000298.1:0-2957 GCA_050744105.1 Acidimicrobiales bacterium | reverse complement strand
GGCACAGGTGGTGGATGCTCAGCGAGGGGCGGGGACTTTTGCCTGGCCACCAGTGGGGGACCGAAACCGGCCACCACTGGGGACTTCGACTTGGCCACCAGTGGGTACTTTTACATGGCCACGGACATCTCCTCGGCTCGATAGGTGTAGGCAACCCCGAACCTAGAGACCACCCGTGCGGATCACGCGGATGGTGCAATCACCCCGACTCCGACACCGACCCCGAGCAGTCCCCCGGAACGTGCACGAATCGGAATCTCCCCTCAACCACCAAACATCGTTGCCCTACAAGAGCAAACCCTGGTCAGATAGGCGAAACCACCCACATTCATGCCGGAAGACCCTTTCGTTCCCTGCGGCTGACCCACATTCATGCCGGGAGGCCCCGAAATTTCGATGACCCGACCGTGGCGACTCGAATCCAGTTCACGACCGGCCTGGGCGACGTGCCGCTCACGTCGCGCACCAGGGCGACAGTGCAGGCCCGCCAGCGGGGGCGGCGGCGCGCCATGGGATCGGCTGGTGGACGTCGCCGGGAATCTGGGGGACGAGGAGGTCGGCGCAACCCTGTAGCGGTGGTCGCCGCGCCGCTGGGCAGGTCGACACAAATGGCGCGCTGGGGCGCCGCCTCCGGAATGTCGATGAGCCCGGCGAAGCCAACAGCGGACTGGGTGGTGCCGGGCACGGTGTCGGACACGTCCAACACCTGTACCACCAACGGGCCTCGACGGGGCCGGCGGTCGATGAGCGGCTCAGGTCTCCTCAGGTGCGTCTGGGTCCGGGCCGGTCTGGCTGCGCTCGACGGCGAGTCGGTAGACGGCGTGCTCGTGGCGAACGCCGATGGCCAGCACGCCCCGGGTCTCGCCGTCGATGTAGCCGTAGACCAGCCGGAACCGCCGAGTCGGGCTGCTGGAAACGTCGAACTTGACGCTGGCCAGGCCGGTCAGGTCGCCGCTGACGTGTCGGTCGCCGAGGGCCTTTCCAGTCACCCGGCCATGTGCGAGGTCATCGAGCGCTCGACGGGCAGCGGCCACCGCCTCCGGTCCGTATGCGGCCAGTGCGTCGAGGTCATCGGGGATGGCGGGGTGAGCCGCGAGCCGGAAGCGAACCGGCCCCGCCGGGCGGGTCACGCCCGCCCAGACACCGAAGCCTTCTCCATGGCGCTGGTCACAGCGGCGTCGAGGTCCTCCTCGGCGAGCCAGGGGCGACGCTCGGCCAGGCGTCGACGAGCCACGTCGAGATCCAGCTCGTCCTCGGCGTGGGCGAGCAGCTTCTCCCAGGTAGCGATGGGCACGAGCACCGCTTGCGCCCGGCGATGGGACCCGAAGAAGACAGGCTCGGGGTCGCCGGCATCAAAACGCTTGGTGATCTGACCCAGGGCGGCTCGGACCTCGCTCGTCGGGACCACCGTCTCTGCCATGGACTCCAGGATAGCAGGAAGGCGTACAACTTCATGACCGAAAGTGTCGGGCGGCCGGCGTTACCGTCGGTGCGTGACGAGGTTTCGCTGGTCGAGGCTAGGCTGGCGGCCGCCAACGCGCTCGCAGCCCCGTCGTCACGCCTGACGTAGCGAACAACCCGACCGTGGCGAAGGACGAACTCCGAGCCGATCACCAATCGGCCCTGCAGCTCGCCGTTCTCAACGATGCGCCACTGCGCCTCCTGCTCGGCCGCGACCTCCCGTCCGAACCGCCAAAACGGCGCAGCGCCTTCGAGGTGAAGCCCGCTCGGGTGAGCCACTGCCCCAGAACGGAGCGCTCCATCGGCCCCTGCTCTCGCGGACCGACTATTTCGACCCGCTGGCTACTCAGCGCCTCGACTTGCGCGGCGTACTGCTCGTTCACCGCATCGGACCACCTCTCGACCACTGCCAACGTCCCTATCACCCAGCGATCGTAGTTCCACCCACCGGGTGGCATAAGGATCCTGCTGAGGGCCTGCGTCTGCCTGAGCAAAAAGGGCGGCCAACCTTTCCTCGACACGAAGTCAAACACTAAAATGGCTCCTCCTCGAAGTAGCTCGGAGCATTCTCAGGATTCGACGACTTCCCGGCGTCCATTCCTAGCTTTTGCTCGATGCGAGTGAGCGAAAAGTCAACGTGCCGGGCGCTCTCGACCTGGCGGTTATCCTTCTGCGCCTTTCGGAGTCGCCGTACATGGGCGTCCTTTACGTATGTCGGCTCGTCTGCCAGCAGGCCTACGAGACGGTTGGCCTGATCGAAGGACTGCGCGTTCACCAGCTGGTCAACGATCGCCTCGGTAAGCGAGCCGCCAGTCCGCTTCTCGCGCAGGAGGAGGACGACGAGCTTGCGGGCGAGGTCAGCCGACTCCAGCCCGGTTCCTTGAATCGCCTGAACGGACCCAAGGAATCCGTAGGGTGGAGATCGATTGACATCGGCACGATCGGCACGCCGCGACCGTGAGCCATGCCAATCTCCTGGTCACACCAGTTGCTCCCCTTGATCCCTGTATGCAAGAGCGCTACCAGCGCATGACAAGAGCGCAGCGTCGACTCGATAACCCGCTGCCACTCCCTGCCGGGTTCGATGTCGTCGTGCGCGACGAATCCATCGATCCCGTAGAAGAGCAGTTTCGACTTCAACTCGTGGGCAACCTTCTTCCTGGCCGCGATGTGGGTGATGAAAAGCCTGAACAGCCCCTCCTCCCACGGCTCCTCGCCCGAGCCGGCATGTCCGCTCAGGTAGCGATCCAGGGCCTCGACGTTCGAGTCGTCCCCGTTGTGAGCGACTATGTGGCGCACGTAGGCAAGCATCGAGCCGGTCCACGGGTCCTCGATCCTGAAGCCGAACTGCTTGAGGACGAAGTCGAGCTTGTCCGTGGCCATGTAAAAGTACCCACTGGTGGCCAAGTCGAAGTCCCCAGTGGTGGCCGGTTTCGGTCCCCCACTGGTGGCCAGGCAAAAGTCCCCGCCCCTCGCTGAGCATCCACCACCTGTGC
>JBOGGP010000297.1:0-2974 GCA_050744105.1 Acidimicrobiales bacterium | reverse complement strand
GTGTTGGCCAGCTTCTCGCTGGTGAAGAGGTCGGGAAACGCCTTCTCGTAGGTGCGGATGACCGGATCGCTGGGGTCCACCACAAAGAAATTCATGGAACCGGTGTAGGCGTCGACCACCACCTTCACGGAGTTACGGACGTAGTTGAAGTTGGTACCGGCCAGCGTGCCTGCGCCCCCACCCAGCCTGCTGGTGTCGGCCTCCTGGCTGTAGGGGTAATTGTTGGTGGTGGTGTAGCCGTCGAGGATCCAGTAGACCCGGCCGCCCAGAATGACGGCGTACGGGTCGGCGTCGAATTGCAAGAAGGGCGCTGCCTTGCGGGCGCGCTCGGTGACGTTGCGGAAGTACATAACTCGGCTGCTCGATGTGACCTGGCCCGAGAGGATGAAGTTTGGGTCACCGAACCGCAGCGCGAATGCGGCTCTGCGGACCAGGCTGCCAGCAGGCACCCCGCCCGGGCCGCTGTAGGAAGACGTGACCTGGGCGCCTCCCTGGCTCTCGTAGTCCAGCTCGGCCTGCTTGGAGTCGGCGATCACATACCCGGTGGTGGCGCTGCCCTCCCCGAAGTACACTCGGGGCTGGCTACCCGACCCGGTCAGGCTCAGGGCCAGTGCCGTCGAGGTGGGCGGCAGTCCGAAGAGCGAGTAGTTGACGGTCCCGTCGGCGTTGACACCGGCCTGGGTGGCCGGCGACGCCGCTGCTGCGAACCCGTGGGTGTACTCGAGGCCCTGATTGACGAAGCCGCTAGGCACGCCTGAGGAGTTGAGCTCTCGAACAGCGAGCAGGGTCTCGGTGAGTTGGCCGTTGAGCTGGTAGCGGTCGATATCCAGCTTGTTGAAGGCGAAGTAGCCCCTCAGCTCCTGGTCCTTGTTGAAGGCGTTGGCGATGAAGCTCGGGTCTAGAAGGCGGACATTGGCGAGGGCCTCCTGGTTGGCCACCGCCTGGGGGCTCGAGCCGGTCACCTGTGAGGCGTTGAAGGACACATTGGAAATCGTGCTGCTGGACTGCTCCACCGAAGACAGGCCGAATGCCGCCTGCGTAGCCTTGATGTTGTCGGTTATGTAGGGCTGTTCTCGGGTGATCTCGGAGGGGTGCACACGGACCGACTCTATGAACGCCGGATAGGCGACGCCGACCAGCAGGTAAACGACAATCCAGACACCGATGGCCACACCAGGCAGGAGCCAGCCCCGCTGGCGGATATTGTAGACGAACAACCCGACAGCAAAGAGGGCCGCCACGATAAGGATTATCTCGGCCGGCCGCTCCGCATGTACCACCGTGTAGGTGGCTCCGTTCACCACGTACTTGCGGCTGAGCACCAGGCTTATACGGGCCAAGTAATAGTCGGCCGCTTTGATCAGGGCCAGGACGGCAAACAAGACCGATATGTGGGTCTTCACCTGCCGGGTGACTCGCTCCCCACCCCCCTGAAAATTGATCCCACCATTGAGGTAATGAGCGACGGCGGTGACGATCGTGACGACGACGACCGCGGCGATGATCCAGCCAACCAAAAAGTGCAGGAAAGGTAGCTGGAAAATATAGAATCCGTAGTCGAGGTGGTTGAGCGGGTCCCGCTTCCCGAAACTGGTGCGGTTGAGAAAAAGGACCCAATTGTTCCACTGGCCCCGGGTGCCGATCCCCGCCAGAAAGGCAAACAGGAAGGAAACCACGACGCGAACGGCTCGCGAGTGGGGTGCCACGATCTGGCGGTACCTCAGCACCAGTTCGTCCTCGGGCCCGGTGGGCACCGCCGGCGACACCCGCTCGGCAATGGTTAGGCTGACGAACATCATGACAAAAAAGACGGCGGTAAAAATTGTTGCCAGGATCACCTCATTGACCAATACCCCCCGGAACACCGAGGTGAAATGGACCTCTTCGAACCACAGGTAGTCGGTCCAGAAGGAGGCCAGGCTGCGCAGCGAAGCCACCACGACGATGGCGACGAGGACGGCCACGGCCACCCCGATGCGAAAGCGGCGGGTCGTGCGGGGCAGCCGCCTCGGGATGTCCTGGGGGGTGCGCATTTCGCTGCGTGAGCCTACCGGGAGCCGGGGCGGCCCGCCGCTCGTCTCGGTGCTGACCCCTAGCCGCCGAGCACCAGCAGGCACCGGCAGCCACTGTGGGCGGGGGGATGCCGCTGGCCGGTGGGGAACTCCTCTGCCCTGGCCACCACCCCGGCAAGGGCGTTGTCGTCGCAGTCTGGGCAGGGGCCGTCGACGTCGTTGACCAGCCACCGTACGCCTGCCCCGGGTGGCACGGCCTCGAAGGACCCGAGGGCGAACGCCCCCGCCACGTGGTCGGCCGCCAGCCGCTCGATCCTGTGGGTCTTCCACTCCCGGTAGGCAGCGCCCAGTGCGTCGACGAGCACGGACTGCTCGTCCCCGGCCGCGCTCTCGAAGGCGTGGATCAGGCGCTGGCGAAGCGGCATCGCCACTGCCTCGGCCAGGGCGACCGACAGATCTTCGCCATCGGCGCCAGGGGCAGTCTGGGCCGGAGAGCCACCTGCCATCTCCTGCGTGAAGCCGGCTCCGGCCCGGATGGCCTGGTCGAGCAGCGGCCTCGAGGCCGCTACCAGTCGAGCCGTCTGGGTGGCCGGTCTGGGAAGCAGGTCCGCTGCCACCGGCTCCCCGCGAACGCCCCGGAGGCGGTCGAGCAGGTCGTTTTGCTCGTCCTGCAGGACCCGCTTGAGCCGCCGGGAGAGACCGATCTCGGTCTCCATGGTGGCACTGTCCCGACGCTGCAGGAGCGCCTCGTCGGCGTCCGAGAGGGCACCGTCGGGTGCCCCTTTGGCTTGGGGCGCCGCCGGCGCAAGATCGACCGCTGGGGTCTCCTGGGCAGGCGCCTGACCGGCCCTGATGCGGGCGAAGATGCTCGCCACGTTGCCACCGACCGCAGCTGAGTCACGCGGGGACGCCGGGGGGGCGCCGGCGGGCGCCTGGCCGGCCGGGGGAGGGCCCGGGGGGGC
>JBOGGP010000296.1:0-2984 GCA_050744105.1 Acidimicrobiales bacterium | reverse complement strand
GCTGGAGAGACGGGGCTCGCTGGAGAGACGGGGCTCGCTGGAGAGACGGGGCTCGCTGGAGAGACGGGGCTCGCTGGAGAGACAGGGCTCGCTGGAGAGACAGGGCTCGCTGGAGAGACAGGGCTCTGGCCGGCCGGGACCGGCTTGGGCCGGCTGGTCGCGCCCAGCGCCACCGGCGTGGAGACCATTGCCGCCATGGCCACCGGGGCAGCCCAACGCCACCAGGACATCCGAGGCCACCATCCTCCTCTCGCTGC
Source organism: Acidimicrobiales bacterium (assembly GCA_050744105.1). Taxonomy (GTDB): domain Bacteria; phylum Actinomycetota; class Acidimicrobiia; order Acidimicrobiales; family Palsa-688; genus JBOGGP01. Next base: position 2,727 of record JBOGGP010000296.1, on the reverse strand, counting down.
ACGGCGCGCGTTGGGTCGAACGCCAGCTGAGCCTAGCGGTCCGTCGCGAGACTTGTCGCGGGTACCGGCCGGGCCACTAGCGGCTCACTCGGATGGCACAGGTATGCCCTATGGTCTACCCTACGTTGCGGTGCGCAAGACCAGCGTCTACCTCCCCGACCGGCTCAAGTCCGCCTTGGCCGACCACGCGGCGCGCACCGGCCGCTCCGAGGCCGAGGTGGTGCGCGCCGCCATAGACGCCGAGGTCCGCTCCCCGATCGGTGCCGCCGGCCGTTGGGCGGCGGCCGACCCGCCCCGGCCGGCGACGCTGGTGGGCGTGGGGGTGGGCCCGGGCCACCCTGACCTGCTGACCTTGCGGGCCATGGCCGCCCTGTACCGGGCCGACCGGGTGGCGGCGCCGGCCACCGCCCCCGACGCCGTGGGCCGGGCCGAGGCCGTGGTCCGCCAGGCCGTCCCCGGTGCGCGCATCGAGCGCCTGGCCTTCGCCATGGCCCCGGACCGTGCCGAGCGCGACGCGGCAACCGAGGATGCCGCCGGCAGGATCGCCGGCTGGCTGGACGAGGGAGACGAGGTGGCCTTCGTCACCCTGGGCGACCCGTCGGTCTACTCCACCTTTTCCTCGGTCGCCGCCGCCCTCCGCCGGCGCCGGCCGCACACGACGATCGAGGCCGTCCCCGGCATCATGGCCTTCCAGGAGCTGGCGGCCCGCACCGGGACCACGGTTGCCGGCGAGCGCCAGCGCCTGGTGGTGCGAACGGCCCTGGCCGGCGAGGATATCGACGCCAGCCTGGCCGACCCCGACGCCACCCTGGTGGTCTACAAGGGGGGCCGGCGCATGCCGGAGCTGGCCAGCGCAGTGCGCGGGGCCGGCCGGGAGGCGGGAGCGGTGGTCGGCGAGCTGCTGGGCCTTCCCGGCGAGCGGGTCGGGCCCCTCGCCTCCGCCGGCGCCGGCGGCCCGGCCTCCTACCTGGCCACCCTCATCGTTCCCGCCGGCCCCCCCACCAGCCCCACCACACCTACTAGCCCCACGGCTCCCGCCGGCCCCACGGCACCCACCAGCCCTACCGCTCCCGCCGGCCCCACCGCTCCCGCCGGCCCCACTGCACCTACCAGCCCCACCGAACCCGCCGCTCCCGCCGGCCGGCAGTGATCAGTTTCGTGGGTGCCGGCCCGGGGGCGGCCGACCTCGTCACCCTGCGGGGGGCCCAGCGCCTGGCCGGCGCCGACCTCGTCGTCTGGGCGTCGTCGCTGGTCCCAGAGGCCCTGTTGGAACACTGCCGGCCCGGCGCGGCCGTCTTCGACTCCGCCACCATGACCCTCGAGGACGTACTCGCCCTCTACGGGGGGCAGCCCGAGGGAGCGCCGATCGTGCGCCTTCACTCCGGGGACCCGTCGCTCTACGGCGCCGTCGCCGAACAAGCCGCCTGGTGCGACGCCAACGCCCGATCCTGGGAGATCGTCCCCGGCGTGACCTCCCTGGCCGCGCTGGCCGCGGCGGCCGGCACGCCGCTGACCGTCCCGGGGGTGAGCCAGAGCGTGGTCCTCACCCGCCTCCCCGGCAAGACGGCGGCGTCGATGCCCGGCGGAGGGGTCGCCGCCCTGGCCGGCCACGGCTCCACCATGGCAATATTCCTCGCCGGCGCCCGCCCCGACGAGCTCCAGGCCGAGCTGCTCTCCCCCGGCTCGGGGTACGGGCCGGACACGCCGGCGCTCATCGGGACCCGGGTCAGCTGGCCCGACGAGGCGCTCCTGGCCACGACGGTGGGCCGCGTGGCCCAGGACATGCGCTCCACCGGGTCGACGATGACGATGCTGGTCGTGGTGGGCGAAGCCATGTCCGCCGGGCCACCGCCGCGGCGCTCGCACCTCTACTCGCCCGGGTTCACCACCGCCTACAGGCTGCGCTCGGTGGAGGGCTCGACCCGGGGCCGCCCCTCGGCCCGCCGGCGCTGAGGCGACCGTGGCGCGCCCGCCCAGCCACGACGGCACCCTTTCTCCAAATCTGCCCAGCGCGGCGGGCCTGCGGACCGGGTACACCACCGGCACCTGCAGCGCCGCCGCCGCCAAGGCCGCCGTGGCCTGGCTGAGCGAGGGCCGCCCGCCCGGCTCGGTCGAGATCGTGCTGCCGGGAGGGGGCCGGGTGGCGTTCCCCGTGGTCGATGTCAGTGGCGCCGAGCCCTTCAAATGCGCGGTGGAGAAAGATGCAGGCGACGATCCTGACGTCACCCACCGCGCCCACCTCACCGTGGCCGCGGCGTGGGCCGCAGAGCCCGCCCGGGGCACCGGGAGAAACGGTGGTGAGGCGGTGTCGCTGCGGGCGGGCGCCGGCGTGGGGGTTGTCACCCTGCCCGGCCTGGGCCTCGCCGTGGGGGCGCCGGCCATCACCGCCGTGCCCGCCCGCATGATCCGTGCCGCGGTGGCCGAGGTCACGTCGCGTCCGGTCACCCTCACGATCTCGGTGCCCGGTGGCACGGACATGGCGGCCAAGACCTCCAACGCCCGCCTCGGCATCGTGGGTGGCATCTCCATCCTCGGCACCACCGGGATCGTCCGGCCCTTTTCGACCGCGGCGTGGCGGGCCAGCGTCGTCCAGCAGGTCGACGTGGCCGCGGCCCAGGGCCAGGACCACATCGTGTTATCCACCGGTGGCCGCACCGACGCCTTCGCCCAGCGCCGGTGGCCGGCGCTGCCGGTGGTGTGCTTCGTCGAGGTCGGCGACTTCACCGG
>JBOGGP010000295.1:0-2988 GCA_050744105.1 Acidimicrobiales bacterium | reverse complement strand
TGAATCTGGAAGATCTGAGTGAATCTGGAAGATCTGAGTGAATCTGGAAGATCTGAGTGAATCTGGAAGATCTGAGTGAATCTGGAAGATCTGAGTGAATCTGGAAGATCTGAGTGATCTGGAAGATCCTGACTGGCGAGCGGGCACACCATCTCGCCTGGTGGACCCTACCCAAGCTGCCCGCCGGCCAGACTCGCGCCATGCCGCGCCGGATCCCGGGCCGCCCGGCGGCCCCCCTCTGCCTGGCCACCGCCGCCATCTGGTGCGCCACATTTGCCGCAGTTCGGGCCGGCCTGCGCCGGGTCGAGGTGGCGGGGACGTCCATGGAGCCGGCGCTCGCCGCCGGTGACCGGTTGCTGCTGGTCCGGGGGCGCCGGGCCCGACCGGGCCTGGTGGTATCACTCCCCGATCCCCGGGATCCGGCCCGGACGGTGGTGAAACGGGTGTTCGCCGCCCATGGCGGGCTGCTCGACCTGAGAGGCGACAACCAGTCTCAGAGCACCGACAGCCGCACCTGGGGGCTGGTTGCCAGTCGCCACGTCACCGGCGTGGCCCTGTACCGCTACGCCCCCCGCGACCGGGTGGGCCGGCTGCGTCCGACGGGGCAACCGGGCCCACGCTCCGCCGGCAACCCCACCCCGGCGGGCCCCGGTCCTGGCTTCATTCCGGATCGATCCAGGCCCGCACGTAGGCCGGGCGGCGCTCTGCCCACTCCTCGGCCGTCAGGGCGTAGCGGACATGGTCCTCCCAGACGCCGTTGATCTCGAGGTAGCGCAGGGCCACGCCCTCGCTGCGCAGGCCCAGCTTGTCGACGACCCGGTGGCTGGCGAAGTTGCGGGGGATTATGGCGGCCTGAAGGCGGTGGAGGGCCAGATCCTCGAACGCGAACCGGCACAGCACGACAAAGGCCTCCGGGGTGTAGGACCGGCCGGCAACTGCCTCGTCGATCCAGTAGCCGACGTAGGCGTTCTGGAACGGGCCTCTCTGCACCGACGACAGGTTGATCTCGCCTACGAAACGGGTCCCGACGAAGATCCCGAAGCCGTAACCGACGCCCAGCTCCCGCTCCCGCTCCCGGGCCCCGCACCGGGCGGCGAAGGCCCGCCGGTCCACGGTGGCGTCGGGCTGGCCGGGGATGGGCCTGGGCTCCCACTTGACCAGCCAGGTCCGGGCCCGCACCCTGACCTCCCGCCATGTCTCGAAGTCGGTGCTGGCCAGCGGCCTCAGCAGCACCCGGCGGCCGGTCAGCTCCGTGCAGGCGGCTCGGTGATGGGGCGACCAGCTCACCGGGTGGCCGGCCCGGTCATCCGCCCAGCAGTTCGCCGAGCGCGCCGAGCAGGAGCGTGACGTTTCGCAGTCGGGCCGTGTTGCCCATGCAGCCGATCCGCCACAGCTTTCCGGCGTAGGCGCCGACACCCCCGCCGATCTCGATGCCGTAGTCGTGGAGCAACCGGGCTCTGACCTTGGCATCGTCGACCCCGTCGGGGATCACGACGGTGGTCAGCTGGGGCAGGCGGTGGCCGGCTGGGGCCCACAGCTCCAGCCCGAGAGCCTCCAGACCGTCCTGGAGCGCTTGACCACACCGGGCGTGGCGATCCCATGCGCCCTCCAGCCCCTCCTCGATCACCACGCCCAGGCCGGCGTTGAGCGAGGTCACCATGGCCACCGGGGCGGTGTGGTGGTACTTGCGTGCCGCCGAGGCCGTGTAGTCGCCGATCATCCCCAGGTCGAGGTACCAGCTCTGCGGCCGGCGGATTCGCCGCTCCCAGGCCCGCGGGCCGATGGTCAAGGGAGCCAGGCCCGGAGCTACGCCCAGGCACTTCTGGGTGCCGCTGTAGGCGACGTCAACCCCCCATGCGTCCACGGCGACGGGGATGCCGCCGAGCGAGGTGACGCAGTCGGCCAGGACCAGGGCGTCACCCTTGGCCGCGGCCACGGCCTCCACGTCGTTGCGGACCCCGGTGCTGGTCTCGGCGTGGACCAGGGCTATGACCTTGGGGGCCGGGTGGGCAGAGACGACCGCCTCGGGGTCGAGAGCCTCCCCCCACGGCGCTTCGACGCGGACGACATCCGCCCCGCAGCGCGATGCCACCTCACACATCCGCTCGCCGAAGAGCCCGTTGACGCCGACCACCACCGTGTCGCCCGGTCCGACCAGGTTGACCAAGGCCGCCTCCATCCCCGCCGATCCGGTGCCCGAGACGGGCAGGGTGATGGGGTTGGCGGTGCCCCACAGCGTTCGCAGCCGGTCACACGTCTGGTCGAGGACGGCCAGGAACTGAGGATCGAGGTGTCCGAGCAGCGGCCGTGAGAGGGCGGCGGTGGCCTCGGGGTACGGGTTGCAGGGCCCCGGGCCCATCAGGATCCGCTCGCTCAGCGCCATGGCGCCGATGCTACCGGCGCTCACCGGAGGCGGGTCGTCTGGCCAGGGCGCGCCCGCGGGAGCTCGCTCCGGGCGGCTGGGCCCGCAGGCTCATGATCAGGCCGTCGAGGATGTCGGACTGCGAGCACAGGCAGGTGGCGAGGCCGAAGCGGGCCATGACGGCAGCCAGCACCACAGCCCCGCCCACGATGACGTCCGCCCGGCCGGGCTCCATCCCAGGCCGCCGGACCCGTGCCTCCGCCGGCTCGCCGGCCAGCCCGGCCAGGATGGCCTCGACCCGGGGCGCCCCCAGCCGGTAGTGATGGAGCAAGGCGTGGTCGTAGGTCTCCAGGCCCTGGTCGAGCGCGGCCAGGCACGACACGGTCCCGGCCAGTCCGACCAGGGTACGTGCTCGGGTTGTGGCCGGCACCGCGACGGCCAGGGCGTCGAGCTCGGCGTCGACGGCGGCGCGGGCGTCTCGGAGCTGGGCCGGTGCCGGCGGGTCGTCGACCAGCCATCGTTCCGTGACCCGCACGCAGCCGAGGTCCACCGACCTGACCGCATGCGGCCGGAGCCGCCCGGGGCCGGTCAGGTCGGCCGGGCCGACGGATATCTCGGTCGAACCA
>JBOGGP010000294.1:0-2996 GCA_050744105.1 Acidimicrobiales bacterium | reverse complement strand
GGTCTGAACCTGCCGGTACGGCAGTCCCGGAGGGCAGTGACGGCAATAAGCCCAGGGTCCCTGCGGGGACCCTGGCGGCCTGAGCCCCAGAATCCCACGGCTTCAGTCGTGGGAGCAGTCAAATCGGGATCAAACTTGCCGAGGGGGCCACCGTGATCCTGTAGGTCATGTCAGGCCAGATCGGCCTTGACTTCATCCCAGGGAATCGGTGCGTCGCCGGTCGCTCGCATCTCGGCTCGAGCTGCCTCCGCGGCCCGGATGTCGGTCATGTCTTCAGCGAGCTGGAGGAGGCTGTCGAGATCGTTGGCGTCGATGATGGCGGCCACCCGCTTGCCACGTCGAGCTAGGTAAGTAAGTAAGGTAGATGTGGGCTGTGCTCGGCGCGAGCACGATCGATGATGTCGGCCAGCTGTTGGCGGGCCTCGGAGACAGACTGACAGGGCAGGAGATGACATGTACAGACTGTCACTTCACGTACCATACGTACAAGCAGCGTCGACGCCGACCTCGACTGTGTTCGGGCGTTGCGCTGGCGCGGGCTGCCCCCTACGGCCCCCGGCGACTACTGGCCCGACCAGCTGGCCGGCAAGCAGCTCAGCGGCGACCGCCTCGCCCGGGCCCCTACTGGCATGCCCTGCCCCAGGGCTGGTCTCGGCTCCATACTCTCGGCCCTCAACGCGCTGAGCATGGTCGCCGCCAGCCACGCCAGCGGCCGCCTCGTAGCCCACTCCACACCCAAAACCCTCCTCGCCGGCGGATCGACCCTGTCTGCCAGCGGCGGAGCCTTCCTCCCAGGCCGGTGGCAAAGCCGGCTTTGGCACCCCGGGGTGAGGGGCGAGCGGGCGCCTGCAGTCACCGTCGCTCGCTCTCCGTGGACGGCTGCGTTTGCGGAGATGTCGAAGGCAGTGTGGCGTAGGGGGCGCTAAATTGGCGCCATGCCCAGCGTGCAAGTCAAGGATGTCCCCCCTGAGACGCATGCCGTGCTCCGGCGGCGGGCTGCCGCCGCCAACCAGTCGCTGCAGGTGTACTTGCGCCAGCGGCTGATCGAAGAGGCGGCGAGCCCCACCGTGGAGGAAGTCCTGGCGCGTACTGGGGGCAGGGCCGGCGGGTCGGCTCCTTTCTCCGAGGCAGTGTCGACGCTACGGGAGGACCGTGATCGTCGTTGATGCCAGCGTGCTGGTCACCGCTCTCGGCGACGACGGCGCCGACGGCAACCAGGCTCGGGATCGGCTCCGTCGCGACAGCCTGGCCGCGCCGGAGCTGGTCGACCTCGAGGTGCCCTCGGTCCTGAGGCGGCTCCTTCACGGCGGACGGTTGTCTGCTCGACGCGCTGAGCTGGCCATGTCCGACCTCGTCGCCCTGCCGCTACGTCGTGTCTCGCACCGGGGCCTGCTCCTACGGTGCTGGAGCCTCCGGGGGAACCTCACAATCTACGACGCCTCCTACGTCGCCCTGGCCGAGCACCTTGGCGCCGTGCTGGTGACCGCAGACACCCGGCTGTCGAGAGGGCCCGGCCTCGGCTGTGAGGTCGAGGTATTGACCCGTACACCAAATCGGCCCGAGGCGTCGACGTAGGGCGATCCCCAATCGGTGACGCCCGAGGGCCGCGGTACGTGCTCAGATCACTGCTCTCGGGTGGGTCTTCTAGGGAGGCCCTTGATCGTCACCCCGCCGGCGCAGGCGGTCGGCGATCCTGCCCTCGTGGCCGTGTTCGGACGGCTGGTAGTAGCGGGTCCCGGCCAGGTGGTCGGGTAGGTACTCCTGCTCGACCCAGCCGCGGGGGTCGTCGTGGGGGTATAGGTAGCCCACGCCGTGTCCGATGCGCTCGGCGGCCTTGTAGTGGCTGTCGCGCAGGTGGGGCGGCACAGGGCCGGCGGGCCGGGAGCGGACGTCCTCCAGCGCCTTCCAAATCCCGAGGGCGGTGCGATTGGACTTGGGGGCGGTGGCCAGGTGCACGACCGCCTGGGCCAGGTTGAGCTGGGCCTCGGGCAGGCCGACGTACTCGACGGCGTGGGCCGCGGCAGTGGCGATCACCAGGGCGGTCGGGTCGGCCATGCCGATGTCCTCGCTGGCCAGGACCACCAGGCGGCGGGCGATGTAGCGGGGGTCCTCCCCGGCCACGATCATGCGGGCCAGCCAGTGCAGGGCGGCGTCGGGGTCGGAGCCGCGGATGCTCTTGATGAAGGCGCTGACGACGTCGTAGTGGTCGTCGCGGCTCCACGTCAGGGCCCGAGTGGTCCTGGCCCGCTCGACATCGTCGAGAGTGACGAGCTGGCCTTCCCCGGCGACGGCCAGCGCCACCTCCAGGGTGGTCAGCAGGGCGCGGCCGTCCCCGTCGACGGAGTCGACGACCGCCTCGGCGGCATCCTCTTCGATGGTGCCGCCCTCGGCCGCCAGGCCCCGGTCCAGCAGGATGCGCAGTGCCTGGTGGTCGAGGGGCTCCAGGCGGAACAGGATGGAGCGGCTGAGGAGCGGGCCGTTCACCTCGAAAAACGGGTTCTCGGTGGTGGCGCCCACCAGGGTGAGGATGCCGTTCTCGACGCTGGGCAGCAGGGCGTCCTGCTGCGACTTGGAGAATCGGTGCACCTCGTCGAGCAGCAGGACCGTCGAGACGCCATTATCGGCCAGTCGCCGTCTCGCCTGGGCGCCCGCCTCGCGCACGTCCTTCACGCCGGCGCTGACCGCGCTCATGGACTCGAAGGCGGCGCCGACGGCGTCGGCCAGCAACCGGGCAATCGTCGTCTTGCCCGTGCCGGCCGGCCCCCAGAGAATGATCGAGGTCAGCCTCCGGGCGTCAACCAAGGCTCGAAGCGCCCCCTTCGGACCGAGGAGATGGTCCTGTCCCAGGACGTCGTCCAGGCTCGTTGGCCGCAGCCGACTGGCCAGCGGCCCTCGCAACAGGAGCTGCTCCTCCAGGCCGTGCTCGAACAGGTTCACGGGCGGCGCCGACGTTGGCCGTGGTGAGCGGGGGCTGTCAGCCGGCGCCGGCCTCTCAT
>JBOGGP010000293.1:0-3007 GCA_050744105.1 Acidimicrobiales bacterium | reverse complement strand
GCCCGGGACCAGCCGCCCGGGGCCAGCCGCTCGGGACCAGTGGGACTTGTAGGCTGGCTGGGCTCATGGCGACCTACCTCGACCGGATCCTGGCCTCGCACCGGGCGGCGGCCGCCAAGGACCGCCGGGATCTCGACGAGCTGGCGGAGGCGGCGGCGGCGTGCCCGCCGGCCCGGGGCTTCGCCGCCGCCATCGCCGGCTCCGCCCCCGGCGGGGTGGCGGTGATCGCCGAGGTCAAGCGGCGCAGCCCGTCGGCCGGCGACCTGACGGCCACCCTCGACCCGGCGGCCATGGGGGCGGCCTACGCCGCCGGCGGGGCGGCCTGCCTGTCGGTGCTCACCGACGCCGACTTCTTCGCCGGCTCGGCCGGCGACCTCTTCGCCGCCCGCGCCGCGTCCGGCGTGCCCGTTCTGAGGAAGGACTTCACCGTGGGCCCGGCCGACGTCTGCGACGCCCGGCTCATGGGCGCCGACGCCGTCCTGCTCATCGTGGCCGCCCTTTCCCCAACCAAGCTCGAGCAGTGCTTGCAGGTGGCCGCGGCGGTGGGCATCGACGTCCTGGTCGAGGTCCACGACGAGGCCGAGCTGGCGGTGGCCGCCTCGCTGGGGGCCGCCATGATCGGGGTCAACCAGCGGGACCTGGTCACCTTCGAGGTCGACGCCGGCCGGGCCGAGGCGCTGGCCGGGGCCATCCCCCCGGGGGCGGTGGCGGTGGCCGAGTCGGGCATCCGCACCCCGGCCGACGTGGGCCGCCTGGCCGGCGCCGGATATGCCGCCGTCCTGGTCGGAGCGTCCCTCGTCACCGCCGCCGACCCGGCGGTGGCCGTGGCCGCCATGGTCCGGGGCGGCCGGGGCCCCCGGGGCGGTTGATGTTCGTCAAGATCTGCGGGACCACGTCGGAGGACGACGCCCTGATCGCCGTGGCCATGGGAGCCGACGCCGTGGGCTTCGTCTTCGCCCCGTCGCCCCGCCAGATCGCCCCCCAGTTGGCCGCCGACATCGTAAAGCGCCTGCCGACGCAGATCCTCACCGTCGGGGTGTTCCGCGACGAGGCCCCGACCCGGGTGGTCGAGATTTGCCAGTCCGCCGGCCTGCGGGCGGCCCAGCTCCACGGCCGGGAGAGCGCCGAGGAGGCCAGGTGGGTTAGGGCCAGGATCCCCACGGTGATCAAGGCGTTCCCCGCCGGCGCCGCCTCGCTGTCGCGGGCCCGGGACTTCGGCGTCGACGCCGTCCTGCTGGACTCGCCCGACCCCGGGTCGGGCCAGGTCTTCGACTGGGCCTTTGCCCAGGAGGCCCCGGTCGGCCAGCGGGTGATCATCGCCGGCGGCCTGCACGCCGGCAACGTGGCCGGCGCCATCGCCCGCACCGGGGCGTGGGGGGTGGACGTGGTGAGCGGGGTCGAGGCCTCCCCGGGCCGCAAGGATCCGGTCAAGCTGCGGGAGTTCGTCGCCGCCGCCCGGGCGGCGGCGCCGGCCCGGCACCAGCCCGAGGGCGACGGGCCCTACGACTGGCAGGACGAGTGACGGCGGCCATGCCCGGCGGCGGGCCCGTCACCATGGGCGAGCCGGGGCCAGGCGGGCGCTTCGGGGAGTTCGGGGGCGCCTTCGTCCCCGAGTCCCTGGTCCCCGCCTGCCAGCAGCTCGAGGGGGCGTGGCGGGCGGCGTGGGCCGACCCTGGCTTCCACGCCCGATACCAGGCCATCCTGGCCGACTACGCCGGCCGGCCCACCCCGCTGACCGAGTGCCGGCGCCTGTCGGAGGCGCTCGGGATCCGGTTGCTGCTCAAGCGGGAGGACCTGACCCACACCGGATCCCACAAGATCAACAACGTGGTCGGCCAGACCCTGCTCACCGTGTCCATGGGCAAGCGCCGGGTGATCGCCGAGACCGGCGCCGGCCAGCACGGCGTGGCCACGGCGACCGCCGCCGCCCTCTTCGGCCTGGACTGCGTGGTCTACATGGGGGAGGTGGACACCGAGCGCCAGGCCCTGAACGTGTTCCGCATGGGACTGCTCGGCGCCGAGGTGCGGCCGGTGCGCTCGGGTAGCCGCACGCTGAAGGACGCCGTCAACGAGGCGCTGCGCGACTGGGTGGCGTCGGTGGAGACGACCCACTACTGCCTGGGATCGGTCATGGGCCCCCACCCCTACCCGTGGATGGTCCGCGAGCTGCAGCGCGTCGTCGGCGACGAGGCCCGGGCCCAGTGCCGGGCGCTGCTCGACGGAGCCGACCCCGACCTGGTGGTGGCGTGCGTGGGGGGCGGGTCCAACGCCGCGGGGACCTTCGCCGGCTTCGTCGGCACCGGGGCGGAGCTGGTGGGGGTGGAGGCCGAGGGCGGCGCCGCCATCGGGAGGGGAGTGCCGGGTGTGCTGCACGGGATGCGGAGCTTCATCCTCCAGGACGAGGCCGGCCAGATCCTGGAGGCGTCGTCGATCTCCGCCGGCCTCGACTACCCGGGCATCGGGCCCGAGCACGCCTGGCTGGCCGGCGCCGGCCGGGCCCGCTACACCAGCGCCGGCGACGCCGAGGTACTCGACGCCGTGGGCCTGCTGGCCCGCACCGAGGGCATCATCCCCGCCCTGGAGCCGGCCCACGCCCTGGCCTGGCTGGTGCGGGCCACCCGCTCCGGCGAGGTGAGGCCCGGGACCACGGTGATGCTCACCATGTCGGGCCGGGGCGACAAGGACGCCGAGACCGTCATGGGCCTGCTCGGCCGTTCAGTCAGGTGAGCCGCCGTCCCGGTGGCTGGGACGAGCCGGCGCCGGCGGGGGCCGGCGGCTGGGACGAGCCGGCGCCGGCGGGGGCCGGCGTGGAGCTGGCCGGCGCCCTGGAGTCGGCTCGGGCCGGCGGTCGCAAGCTGCTGGTCACCTACGTCACCGGCGGCTTGGTCCCGGACTGGACCGACGTGCTGGGCGCCATGGTGGCGGGCGGGGCCGACGCCGTCGAGATCGGGATGCCGTTCTCCGACCCGGTCGTGGACGGACCCACCATCCAGGAGGCGGCCCGTGC
>JBOGGP010000292.1:0-3036 GCA_050744105.1 Acidimicrobiales bacterium | reverse complement strand
CGTCGGGCACGGCGGCGTCTCCCTTCTCCCGCAGGGCCGAGCGCTGCTCCACGCCGAAGCGGTGCTGCTCGTCGATGACGACGACACCCAGGCAGGCGAAGCCGACCGACTCGGTGAGCAGGGCGTGGGTCCCCACGCATACGTCGATGTCCCCCGAGGCCAGGGCCGCCCGCAGCCGGCCCCGCTCGGCTGGTCCGGCCCGGGCGGTGATCAGCTCGACCCGCAGGGGCCGCTCGGCGAAGAGCGATCCCTGGCCCGCCCCCGGCCTCCCCGGCACGGTCAGGCGATCGAGCAGGGCACCCACGGCGAAGCGGTGCTGCTCGGCCAGTACCTCGGTGGGGGCCATGAGCGCCCCCTGGTAACCGCCGGCCACGCCAGCAACGAGTGCGGCGGCGGCGACGACGGTTTTCCCCGACCCCACGTCTCCCTGGAGGAGGCGGTGCATGGGCCGGGGGCCGGCCAGGTCGGCGTCGATCTCGGCGATTGCCCGCTGCTGGGCACCGGTGAGGGGAAAGGGGAGCCCGTCGCGGAAGCGCCTCACCAGCTCCCCTTCGACCTGGTGGCGGATACCGGTCGCTGTCCGTTCCAGTGCCAGCTTGCGAATGACCAGGACCAGTTGCAGCCGCAGGAGCTCGTCGAAGGCCAGCCGGCGCCGGGCCGCCTCCGTCTCGGGCATCGACGACGGCCGGTGGATCCGGTCGAACGCCCAGGTCCGCCCGGCCAGGTCGAGGCGGTCACGCCAGGCGCCGGGAAGGGGGTCGAGGAGCGGGCCGGCCCGATCCAGGGCCTCGGCGATCCACCCGGCGAAGTCCCAGCTGGTCAGGCTCTCCTTTTCCGACTGGGGATAGACCGGGATGATGCGGCCGGTGCGGTCGCCCACCAGGTCGACCACCGGGTTGGTCATCTGGGGCCGACCCTGGAAGCGGGCCACCTTGCCGAAGAGCAGGACCGGGGTGCCGGCGCCCAGCTGCTTGGCCCGCCACGCCTGGTTGAAGAACACCACGCGCAGGTAGTGGGACCCGTCGGTCACGTCCACCTCCACCAGGGCCCGGCCCTGGCGGGTTCGCCTGGCCGCCACCTTGCGCACCCGGGCCAGTACGGTCGCCTCGGCCCCGTCGGCCAGGTCACCGATCCGAGCCTGGGCGCTTCGGTCGAGATAGCGCCGCGGGTAGTGGGTCACCAGGTCGAGGACGGTGTCGATGCCCATGCGGCCAAGGGCCTCCCGCTTGGCCGGGCCCACTCCCCGGATGCGCCCGACGTCGATGTCGGCCAGGGCGGCCAGCCGCCTACCCATGGCGCCCGGAGCGGCGGGGTAGGTGGTCATAGCCTGACCGACCGACAAAGGAGACTCCTGTGACCCAGAGCACCCGACCCCAGTCGCCGTTCGAGTTCCTGCCCGAGGTGCCGTCCTTCCAGGTGAACAGTGCCGACCTGACCGACGGCGAAACCATGCCCGGGCCCCACGCGTCGATGGTAATGGGGGCAGGTGGCGAGGACCGCTCGCCCCATCTGGCCTGGTCGGGGTTTCCGCTGGCCACCCGGAGCTTCGCCGTCACCGTCTACGACCCCGATGCCCCCACCCAGAGCGGGTTCTGGCACTGGGCGGTCGCCAACATGGCGGCGAGCGTGGACCACCTGCCGGCGGGCGCCGGCACCGCCGGCTCACCTGACCTGCCGGCGGGAGCGGTGACACTGCGGAACGACGCCGGCACGTCGGGCTACGTCGGCGCCGCCCCGCCGCCGGGCCACGGGCCCCACCGGTACCTCTTCACCGTGCATGCAGTCGACGTGGAGCGCCTGGACATCGACGCCTCGGCCACGCCGGCCTACCTCGGCTTCAACCTCTTCGCCCACACGCTGGGCCGGGCGACGCTGACCGCCCTCTACCAGAGGTGAGGCCAGTACCAGCGGTGTGGCCAGTACCAGCGGCGTGGCCAGTACGGCGACGAGGCCCCGTCGCCCACCCTCGGTCCTGGGCTCAGCCGGGGACGACGGCCCGCAGGGCGTGGGCCAGCTGCTCGCCCTGCACGGTCTCCTGGTCCTGGAGGTCAGCGGCCAGGGCGTGCAACGGCCCCCGGTTGGTCAGCAGGGCGCGCCGGGCCACGTCCCGCTGGTCCTCCAGGATGCGGCGGACCTCGGTGTCGAGGCGCTCCATCGTCGGCTCCGAGACGTCGCGGGTGTCGAGGTAGTCGCGGCCGAGGAACACCTCCCGGGCCTCGCGCAGCACCCTTACCGGCCCGATCCGGTCGCTCATCCCGTAGCGGCCGGCGATGTCGCGGGCCACCTGGGTGGCCCGGGAGACGTCCTGCTCGGATCCGGTGGAAGGCTCGCCCAGGACCAGCTGCTCGGCGGCAAAGCCGGCCATGGCCACCGCCACCTGGGCCTCCATCTCGGCCAGGGACAGCACGTCTCGCTCCTCGTGCAGCACGGCCAGGTGGCCGACCCCCCGGCCCCGGGCCACGACGGAGACCTTCTGCACGGCCCCTGCCAGCCCGAGGGCGGCAGCCACCACGGCGTGGCCGGCCTCGTGGTAGGCGATCCGGCGCTTCTCCTGGTCGGACATCAGCCGGCCCTTGCGGCGCGGGCCCCGCACGACGCGCTCGACCGCCTCGTCGAGGTGGTGGCGTCCGATACCGCTGGCCCGCTCGCGCACGGCGAGCAGGGCGGCCTCGTTCAACACGTTGGCCAGGTCGGCACCGGTGAAGCCGGGCGTGGCCGCGGCGACGGCGGGCAGGTCCACGTCGGGATCGGCCAGGCGCCGGCCCTCGGCGTGCAGGCGGAGGATCTCCGAGCGCCCGTCGAGGTCGGGCCGCTCCACGGTTATGTGCCGGTCGAAGCGGCCGGCGCGCGTCAGGGCGGAGTCCAAGATGTCGGGCCGGTTGGTGGCGCCCACCACGACCACCCCGTCCGCCGGCGAGAAGCCGTCCATCTGGGTCAGCAGCTCGTTGAGGGTCTGCTCCCGCTCGTCGTGACCCTGCCCGAAGCCGGCGCCTCGCTGGCGGCCCACGGCGTCGATCTCGTCTATGAAGACGATGG
>JBOGGP010000291.1:0-3078 GCA_050744105.1 Acidimicrobiales bacterium | reverse complement strand
CCGGTGGCGTCAGGCGGGATCCACGCCGGCCAGATGCACCAGCTGCTGGACTACCTGGGGGAGGACGTCGTGCTGCAGTTCGGCGGGGGGACGATCGGCCACCCCATGGGTATCTCGGCGGGCGCCGAGGCCAACCGCGTCGCCGTCGAGGCGATGGTCAAGGCCCGCAACGAGGGCAAGGACTATGTGAAAGAGGGCCCCGAGATCCTCAAGGCCGCCGCCAAGCGTTGCGCCCCTCTCCAGACGGCGCTCGACACCTGGGGTGAGATCAGCTTCAACTACGAATCGACCGACACGCCCGACGTCGTCGCTACCCCCACCAGCTAGCCGAGAGCCCCACAACCGAAAGGCAAGACGACCAAATGCACCTTACCCAGGGGACCTTCTCCTACCTGCCCGAGCTCACCGACGACGAGGTCAAGGCCCAGATCCAGTACTCCATCGACCACGGCTGGGCCATCGCCGTCGAGATGACCGACGACCCCCACCCCCGCAACACCTACTGGGAGATGTGGGGCCTGCCCATGTTCGAGGTCACCGACGCCGCCGGCGCCCTCCACGAGGTCAACCGGTGCCGGGAGGCCTTCCCCAACCACTACATCCGGGTCAGCGCCTACGACGCCACACTCGGGCGCCAGACCACGGCCCTGTCGTTCCTGGTCAACCGCCCGGCGGTCGAGCCCGGCTTCCGCGTGGAGCGCCAGGAGTCGCCAGACCGCCAGATCCGCTACACGCTCCACGCCTACGCGGCCAACCAGCCCCACGGCGAGCGCTACGGCAACGGGAGCTGAACAGATGACCGCCGGAGAGGGCCAGGGGCGCTCGGGCTTCGCCATGGCGTTGCCTGGGAGCACCCGGCCCTCCGCCGGCGGCGGAGCCGGTGGCAGGGGCGGCGACAGCTCGGAGCCCGAGGAGCCCGAGGAGCCCGAGGTCCTCGGTGACGACGACGTGGTCGACCTGGCCGCCGAGCGCGGCGCCTCCGACGTCGACACCGTGCTCGGCCGGCTGGACAAGGAGCTGGTCGGGCTGGCCCCGGTCAAGTCCCGGGTGCGCGAGATCGCCGCCCTGCTGCTGGTCGACCGGCTGCGCCGGCGCTACGGGCTCGACTCGACCCCGCCGTCGCTCCACATGTGCTTCACCGGCAGCCCGGGCACGGGCAAGACCACGGTGGCCCTGCGCATGGCCGAGCTGCTCCACCACCTCGGCTACATCCGGCGCAACATGGTCGTCTCGGTCACCCGGGACGACCTGGTGGGCCAGTACATCGGCCACACCGCCCCCAAGACCAGGGAGGTCCTCAAGCGGGCCATGGGCGGGGTCCTCTTCATCGACGAGGCCTACTACCTGTACCGGGTGGAAAACGAGCGGGACTACGGCCAGGAGACCATCGAGATCCTGCTCCAGTCCATGGAGAAGGACAGGGCCGACCTGGTGGTGGTCCTCGCCGGCTACAAGGACCGGATGGACACCTTCTTCAAGTCCAACCCGGGGATGAGCAGCCGCATCGCCCACCACATCGACTTCCCCGACTACACCCAGGAGGAGTTGCTGGCCATCGGCCAGCTGATGCTCGACGACCAGGGCTACGTGCTGGACCCCGAGGCCGGCCAGGTGTTCGGGGAGTACCTGGGCCTGCGCATGATCCAGCCTCGTTTCGCCAACGCTCGCAGCGTCCGCAACGCCCTGGAGCGGGCCCGCCTGCGCCAGGCCGACCGGCTCATGTCGTCGGGGTCGACCAAGGTGACCAAGGACGACCTCATGCGCATCGAGGCCGACGACATCCGCCGCTCCCGGGTCTTCGACGAGGCCGACCCGACCGACCCCGAGGCCGAGGCCGACCCGACCGACCCCGAGGCCGCCCCGACCGACCCCAAGGCCGAGGCCGACCCGACCGACCCCGAGGCCGAGGCCGACCCGACCGACCCCGAGGCCGCCCAGACGGGGGGCGAGGCCGAGGGGGCGAGGGGGCGCTAGCGCTGGCCCCTGGCGTCATCCGATGCCGGGGGTCCCGAGACGGCAGGCCGCTGTCGCGGTGCGTCGACGTCTGGCCACTGCCGGGCCGTCGACGGCCCACGCCTCAGAACTGGCGCAGTTCCGACAGCGCCAGGTACACCTCCGCCGCCGGCGGGTAGGGCGTCAGCGCCGGGTCCCGGCGGTCCCGAAGCCTCCCGAGGTCGGCGGCGGCGCTGACCTGCCAGGGCTCCCCGCTGCCGGCCATGGCCTCGGCCATGGAGGTGGCCTCTGCGGACCGGCCCGCCTTCTCGGTCCGCACCAGGTGAGCCAGCCAGATGTGGTGGGCGGCCGAGGGCGGCGACGACGCGTACCCCGAGGCCTCGATGCGCCGGTCGTGGAAGACCACCGCGGCGGGCACGTAACGCACCTCCCCGCCGGCCAGGCGGAGCCTCCAGGACAGGTCGACGTCGTCGCCGTGCATGAAAAACGACGGGTCGAAACCCCCCACCCGGTCGAAGGCCTCGAGGGGAATGGCGATGCAGCAGGCCGCCGCCCACGCCGTGGCGCCGCTGTCCCGGTCGAACAGCTTGGGATTGTCGGCCGGCACCTGGCGGGCCTCGGCTACGGCCACGCCAGGTGCGGCCAGGGCCGCCAGCAGGTGCGACAGGGCCGAAGGGGCGGGGTATGCGTCGGGGTTGACCAGCACCAGGACCTCCCCCCGCCGCGCCCGCCCCGCCCGTGCCGCGCCGCTCCCGGGGGCGCCGGACCGCAGGCGGTTGTGGCCACCCCCGTGGCCCAGGTTGGCGCCGAAGGGGTCGTAGCGCAGGCCGGTCAACCCGCCGGCGCCGGCCAGGGCCACCAGCTGGTCGACCTCGGCGTCGTCCAGGCAGGGCGTCGGGGTGCTGTCGCCCAGGGCCACGACGACCTCGCCGGCCAACCCCTCCGCCCTGGCCCTAGCCGCCGCCGCGGCGATCCCCGACACCAGCCGAACCACCTCGGCGAAGCCCGTCCGGTAGAGCACTGACTGGACCCGCAACGGCCCCGGCGGCAACGGGGCGGGCGCCGGCCCCGGCGGCAACGGGGCGGGTGCCGGCCCGGGCGGGGGCGGGTCGCTCACTCCCGGCT
>JBOGGP010000290.1:0-3088 GCA_050744105.1 Acidimicrobiales bacterium | reverse complement strand
GCGCCACCCCGGCCGGCCGCGCCACCCCGGCCCTCCGCGCCACCCCCGCCGGCCGCGCCCCCGCCGGCCAGGCGCCATCTCCAGGTTCCGGCCTTGGCTCGCCCGTTGGGAAGCCGCTGCTCCCCCACTAATCCTCGGTCGGGTGGGCGGCGGCCCGGCGGCGGATCTCCTCCACCACGGCGGGGTCGGCCAGGGTGGTGGTGTCACCCAGGTCGCGGCCCTCGGCCACGTCACGCAGCAGGCGGCGCATGATCTTGCCCGAGCGGGTCTTGGGCAGGTCGTCGGTGAAGATCACCGTCTTCGGCCGCCCGAACCGCCCGATGCGCTCGGCCACGAAGCTGCGCAGCATGTCGCCGTGCTCGGCGTCGGCGGTGGCATCGCCCCGCAGGATCACGAAGGCCACGATGGCCTGGCCGCTCACCTCGTCGGCGGCGCCCACCACGGCGGACTCGGCCACCGACGGGTGGTCGACCAGGGCGGACTCCACCTCGGCCGTCGACAGCCGGTGGCCGGACACGTTGATCACGTCGTCGACCCGGCCCAGGAGCCACATGTAGCCCTCGCCGTCCACCTTGGCCCCGTCCCCGGTGAAGTACCGGCCCGGAAAGCGGCTCCAGTAGGTGTCGACGTAGCGCTGCGGGTCGCCGTAGAGGCCCCGCAGCATGGACGGCCACGGGCGGGTCAGGGTCAGGTAGCCGCCGCCCTCGGAGACCACCTGGCCCCTGTCGTCGACTACCTCGGCGGCGATGCCGGGCAGGGAGAACGTCGCCGATCCCGGCTTGGTGGTGGTCGCCCCCGGCAGGGGGGAGATCATGATGGCCCCCGTCTCGGTCTGCCACCAGGTGTCGACGACCGGGCACCGACCTCCACCGATGTTCTGGTGGTACCAGATCCACGCCTCGGGGTTTATCGGCTCGCCGACCGAGCCGAGCACCCTGAGGCTGGACAGGTCGTGGGCGTCGGGGTAGCGGGTCCCCCATTTCATGCACGCCCGGATGGCCGTGGGGGCGCAATAGAGGATGGAGACCCCGTAGCGCTCGACTATCGACCACCAGCGGTCCCTGTCGGGATAGTCGGGCGCCCCCTCGTACATGACCCCGGTGGCGCCGTTGGCCAGCGGGCCGTAGACGATGTAGCTGTGGCCGGTGACCCAGCCGACGTCCGCCGCGCACCAGTAGACGTCGCGCTCGGCGTGCAGGTCGAACACGTACTTGTGGGTGTACGCGCACTGGGTCAGGTAGCCCCCGGTGGTGTGCATGATCCCCTTGGGGTGCCCGGTCGTGCCGCTGGTGTAGAGCAGGTAGAGGAGGTCCTCGCTGTCCATTCGTTCGGGCTCGCAGGAGTCGCCGGCGCCCGCCATCACGTCGTGCCACCACTGGTCGCGCCCCGAGGTCATGGCCACTTCCTGGTCGAGCCTTCTGACCACTACCACCGAGGAGACAGAAGGGCAGGCAGAGAGGGCGGCGTCGGCAGCCGGCTTCAGCAGGTTTGCCCTCCCCTTTCTCCACCCTCCGTCGGCAGTGACGAGCACCTTGGCCTCGGCGTCGTTGAGCCTGTCGCGCAGAGAATCTGCCGAGAACCCGCCGAAGACGACCGAGTGGGCGGCCCCGATACGGGTGCAGGCCAGCATGGCGACGGGCAGTTCGGGGATCATGGGGAGGTAGATGCCGACCCGGTCGCCCCGGCCCACTCCGAGGGACTTGAGGACGTTGGCAAAACGCACCACGTCGGCCAGCAGCCCCTCGTAGGTGATGGTGCGGGTGTCGCCCGGCTCCCCCTCCCAGTGGTAGGCGACCCGGCTGCCGTGACCGGCGGCCACGTGGCGGTCGAGGCAGTTGTGCGACACGTTCAGCTGGCCCCCGACGAACCACCGGGCGTAGGGCAGCTCCCACTCCAAGACGGCGTCCCACGGCCGGTACCAGTCGAGGCCGGCGGCCGCCCTGGCCCAGTGCCCGGCCCAGTCGGCCTCGGCGTCGTCGTAGACCTGGGCCTGGGTCAGCCAGGCGTCGCGCAGGAAGTCGGGCGGCGGCGGGAACCTGCGTTCCTCCAGGTACAGGGCCTCGAACGCCGGCCCGCCCTCGTCTTCGGTCTTGCCTTCGGCCATCACCGAAGCCTACGCCCCGGTTGCTTACCAGCATTCGGAGAAAGGGGGCCGGTGGCGCCGGCCGGCGGCTGCACCTGCACCGTCGTCGCGGCTAGCTTCGGGGGCGAGTTGAGCCCCACCCTTCAAGCAGAGTTGGGCTCGCGCCCCGCCGCCCCTGGTCCCGGCGCCTCCCCCGACGGCCGGCGCCGGCGGGTCCGGCGGGCGGCGGCGGCGTTCGTGGCCGTAGCCGGCTTCGCGTCGCTGGTGTCGTGCCTGTCGGAGCCGGTGCGGGACCGGCTCCAGCTGATCCGCAGCTTCGTGCCCATCGCCGTGCCCGAGGTGGCGACCGCCCTCGCCGCCCTCGGCGGGCTGGCCCTGATGATGCTGGCCCGGGGGGTCAGGCGGGGCCAGCGCCGGGCGTGGGCCATCTGCGTCGTCCTGCTGGTGGTGGTCGCCGTGCTCCACCTGGTCAAGGGGGCGTCGGTCGAGGAGGCGGTGGTGGCTCTGGCCGTCGCCGGGTTCCTGTGGGCCCGGCGGGCCGCGTTCGCCGCGGCCAGCGACGGGCCGAGGCTGGGGCGTGGCGTGGCCGGCGTGGCCGCGGCGGGCGCGGCCGTCCTCGCCGCCGGGACCCTGGGCCTCGAGCTCGGGTCGTGGGTGGCCGCGGCCCGCCACCACGGCCAGCACCGCATCGCCTGGGCCCGGGCGACCGAGGCCAGCGTCGAGCGTCTGGTGGGCTACCGGCACGTGGTGCTCAACCACCGGCTCGACCAGTTTTTCAGCCCGGCCATGGCCACCGTCGGGGTGGCGCTCGGGGCCACCCTGGGCTGGCTCCTCCTGCGCCCGGTGGTGGCCCGCCGGCGAGCCGGCGGCGGCACCTGGTCTGGTTGGACTCGAGGCGCCGGCGTGGGTCCAGTCGCCGGCGTGGGGGCGGTTGCCGGCGTGGGTCCGGTTGCCGGCGTGGGTCCGGTTGCCGGCGTGGGGCGGGTCGCCGGCGTGGGTCTGGTC
>JBOGGP010000289.1:0-3134 GCA_050744105.1 Acidimicrobiales bacterium | reverse complement strand
GTGCGGGGGTCCTCGTCGCCGCCGAGGCCGCCACCCCTACCGATACGGGCGGTACGCTCACGCGGAGCCCCGCCGCCGCCTGGCCGTGGCCGTCGCCACCTGCCGCCCCGGCCGCCGCCCCGGCGCCGGCGGCCAGGGTGACTCCGGGCGAGGTGGCCGGGTGGTGGGTGGCCACCGGCGAACCGGTGCCGGCAGTGGCGCCGGCCACCGGGGACGAGCCCGGCGATCCCGGCAGCGCCCCGGCCGCCGAGGCTGTCGCCACCCCCAGCACGGCTATGGCCCCCACGGCAGTGAGGGTGACAAGCTTGCCTCGGGCCGATCTCTCAGAACGCATCTTCGATTTTCCCCTTTTGCTTGGTGCTGGTGGACGAGCGACAGGCGTGCGGGCGAGCCGGCGAACGGCCCCCCGGATGGTATTATCTCGTCATCACCTCGGTGTTACTGGCCATTTTTTTCGAGCTTCGGCTTTGTCCGATTTGCGTGCCGGACCAATGGCAGCAATGCCGTGGTGGTGGACAAAGAGAACAATCTCCCCCCGGGTACCAATGGGAAATAGCCGATGACACCGGCTGGAGCGGAGATGCCCGATCCCCGGCGCCTGCCGGCCCCACAACGGGGCGTGGCCGGCGGGGCGCGCCGCGGCGGCCCGGGCGGGCTGGCGGGGCGTCCTCGCTCCTGCCGCCTTGCTCGGTCCCTACCGGGCCCGCTGGGCCAGCCGGTCGCGTGAGCAGATGCGGTACTGGCGGTCGGACAGGGAGATCCAGCCCAGGCGCAGGAAGGCGGCGATCGCCTTGTTGACCCTCTCTCGCGACGCCCCGACCATGGCCGCCAGCTCCTCCTGGGTGAGCGGCAGGACGAACTCGTCGGCGTCGCCGGCCAGCTCCAGCAGGCGCTTGGCCGTGCGCCCGGTGACGTCGAGGAGCATGGCGTCGGCCAGGGCACCGTCGGTGGAGCGCAGGCGCTCGGCCAGCAGGGCCACCACCTGCCACAGCAGCTGCGGCCGGTTGTCCAGGCACTCCCGGACCGGCTGGTAGGGGATGGCCACCAGCTCGGAGGGCTCCAGCGCCCGCGCCGTGGCCGAGCGGGCCAGTCCGTCGAGCAGGGGCATCTCTCCGAACAGGTCCCCCGGCTCCATCAGGGCCACCAGGGACTCGCGCCCGTCGGGGGAGCGACGGACGATCGCCACCCGCCCGGTGCGGGCCACAAACATCTCCTCCGCCGGGTCACCCTCGTCGAAGAGGACATGATTTCGCTCGCAATGCCGTGGCCGGGCCAGCTGCAAGACCCGGTCCAGCTCGGCGGCGTTGAAGGCGCTGAACAGGTCGGAGCGGGCGAGCAGGGTGGTGTCGTCCATGGTCCTCCCAGGGTAGTGTGAGGACGAACTGGCTCAGGGCCCGAGATCCCCGTACCCTGTAGGGACCGTCTGGTCCGCTCCCGGGGAGAAGAATGCCGTTCGACGTAGGTGACAAGGTCGTCTATCCGCACCATGGGGCCGCCGTGGTGGAGCGCCGGGAGTTCAAGGAGGTATTCGGCGTGAAGAAGGAGTACCTAGTGCTGCGGCTGGCGTACGGCGACCTCACCTTGATGGTGCCCTCGGACAACACCGACGAGGTCGGACTGCGGGAGGTCATCAACGACGAGGAGGTGGAGGAGGTCTTCGCCGTGTTGCGCAAAAAGGACGTCCGTATGCCCACCAACTGGTCGCGACGGTACAAGAACCATGTGGAAAAGCTGAAGTCGGGCGACATCTACCAGGTGGCCGAGGTGGTCAGGAATCTTTCCAACCGGGACAAGGACAAGGGCCTGTCGGCTGGTGAGAAGAGGATGTTGAACCGGGCGCGCCAGATCCTGGTCTCGGAACTGACGTTTGCACTCGGGGTGGACGAGGCCGAGGCAGAAAAGAAACTCGACGAAGCCCTTCCCTGAGTGGGGGAGCGGTTGGAGAAAGGGGCGACCCGGGAATGAACATGCCGTCGCGGCGCCGATTCGCGCGCCTGCTGGGGCGCGCCGCCGCCGCCGCCGCGGTGGTCAGCGGTGCTTCGCTCCTGGCTGGCTGCGGGCACGGGACCAAGGCGGCCGCGGCCGGGGCTCCCCTCGCCACCGCTCCCGAGCCGGCGGTCTCCCCCCCGGCCCAGGCCAACCTCCCAGGAACGCTCTACCCCCTCGCCGGCTCCCCCGAGGGGGTGGTCGTCGACCGCTCCGGGCTGGTGGCGGTGTCGGTTCGCAATCCGGGTGGGATAGTCCTGTTTCCGATCGGCCAGCCGGACTCCCGCCGCACGGTGCCTATCGGCGGCGAGGCTCGGCACCTGGCCCTGGCCACTCCCGCCGGGCCCCTGCTGGTGCCTGACGAGCCCACCGACCAGCTGGTGGAGGTCGACCTGCCCACCGGCCAGCTCGAGGTCGCCGTCGGCGTCGGGCGCAACCCGCACAACGCCGCCGGCGGAGCCGGCGGCACCGTCTTCGTGGCTGACGAGCTGGCCAACACCATCAGCATCGTCAACAACAGCGTGGTCACCAAGGTGGTCCGAGCCCCCCTGCAACCGGGTGGGGTCACCGCCTCGGCCGACGGCACCGTCATGGTGGCGGTCGGGGTGAGGGGGCGGCAGGTGACCGCCTACCACCTGGATGGTACGGTGATCGGCAGCGCCGCCTGCGGGGCTGGTCCCACCCACGAGATCACCGGCAACGGCGGGCTGTACTGGGTGGCCGACACCAACGGGGGCAACGTCCTCGGCTTCCGGGTGTCGGCGCACGGGATCACCCAGGTGGCCACCATCCCCGTCGGCCCCAAGCCCTACGGGTTGGCGTTCGACCCCAAGACCGACACCTTGTGGGTGACGCTCACCGGCGCCGACCGCCTCGTCGGCCTCCACCTGAGAGGCAGCTCTGTCTCGTCCCGGACGGTCCTCGACACCGTGCAGCAGCCCAACACCGTCGCCGTCGACCCGGCCAGCGGCACCCTCGTCGTCACCGGTTCCACCCCGTCGGGGTACCTCCAGATCATCCACCGGTGACCGTCGCCCCGGTGGGCGGCGGGGACCCGTGGGCGATCGTGGTGGCCGGGGGACGGGGGACCCGCTTCGGGTCGGCCAAGCAGTATGCCGAGCTGTCCGGCCGCCCGCTGGTGTCATGGG
>JBOGGP010000288.1:0-3145 GCA_050744105.1 Acidimicrobiales bacterium | reverse complement strand
AGCGTCGCCAAGGTACGCAAGACCGTGACCCTTGCCGCCTGCGCCATGACGGGTGGCGGCCTCGTCCTCGCCGGGGACGTGACCGACCTGGCCGCCCTGGCTCCGCCCGGCGCCGGCATCGTCGTCAGGGGCCTGACAGACCTCTGAGCAAGGGTGTCAAGCCACGGCCGTCGCGTTCACTGAGGCCACCGCGCCGACGACGCCGGCGTCCGGCCCCCGAGCTCGTTCCCGCCACCCCTGTACCGGGCGCCCCCGGGAGCGGCCCGGTCAGTCGACGGCTTCGCGGCGCATGGCGGCCAGGGTGCCGGCCAGGCCCAGGCGGGTGCCCGCCGGCCGGCGGGCAGGCGGGCGCACCCACTCGGCGGCCGGCTGGTGCGAGCGGTCCCATCTGGCGTCGCTGCGGGCCCCCTGGCGGGTGTCGGCCTTGAACCACTGGGAGAACATCGGGACCAGGGCCACCGCCGTGGACAGCTCGCTCGCCACCCACAGCAGGCCGCCACCGGCGTGCGTGCCGGCCAGGGTGTACATCGAGGCGACGGGTCGCGCCTCCATGATCAGGGCGATCCCGAGGAACGACTCGAAGGGGATCCCGGCCAGCAGGTTGAGGAACCTCATGCCGTACCCCATCCGCCACCGGGGGACGGGGTCGAGGCCGACCATCGGCCACCAGAAGAGGGTCCCCCCGGCCAGGAAGCCCAGGTTGACCACGTCCATGACCGCCATGTGGTCCATGGCGAAGCCGAGCGCCGGCGACAGGAAGAAGCCGATCATGGCGCCGTAGTAGAGGAACCACACCACCACCGGGTGGCTGACCACGGCGAACGGCCAGCTGTGGAGGGCCTTGAGCAGGGCGACCTTGGTCGGCCGCGACGAGGTCTGCAGGGCCAGGGTCATGGGGGCGCCCAGGGCCAGGAGAGGCGGGGCGACGACCATCAGCAGGAGGTGCTGGACGATGTGCATCGAGAACGACCCGCCGGCCAGGACTGCCACCGACGATCCGAGGCCCAGCTCCACACTGGCCACGCCGGCGACGAAGCAGACCGGGCGCCAGGTGGACCAGCTCCGACCCCTGTCCCGCAGCCGGCCCCGGGCCCGCAGGTACCAGACCACGGCGGCGACGGCGGCGGCGGCCACCGTGCAGGCGAAGGGGCCCGGGGCCCACAGGGACCACAGGTTGTGGAAGTCGACGGGCACGGACCCCATGCCTCCCATGCCGGACATGCCCATTCCCGCCGGGTGGCCGCCTGCCGCCCCGGCTCCCGACATCCCGCCGGCGGCGGCCAACCAGGTCATGTGGGCCACAGGCTAGATCCGCCGCCCCCGGCTCCGCCTGCCGGGACGGGGGCGCGGCGCAGCCAGACGCCCTCGGCGGTGAGGCAGCGCCCGGTGGCGAGGTCGAAGCGCCAGCCGTGGAGGGTGCATGTCAGCACCCCGCCGGCCACCTCGCCGAAGCGGGCCAGGTCCCCCCCGAGGTGGGGGCAGCGGCGCTGGACCAGCCAGTCCCCGCAGCGCCAGGTCTCGCCCTCGGGCGCCCGCTCGGCGTCGGTCAGCCGCCTGGTCGCCGCCCGCCGGCCGGGGGGGGCCATCGACGCCTCCAGGTAGGCCATCCGCTCCGGCGACAGGCACTTGAAAAAGCCGAAGACCGTCGGGTTGTAGCCACCCCGGCGATCCGCCTCGAACCGGCAGGATAGGAACAGCTCGTTGACCCAGTCCTCGACGTGGCGGGACACCAGGGAGCGGACGAGGGCCTCCTCGACGGCGAAGCGGTGCTCCCAGCGCTCCCCGGCCCACGCCCGGACCTGGCGGGACCGGGGGTCGACGACCACCGTGGCCCCACCCATGTCGACCAGGATGGGACCGCCCAGGCCGGCGCACACCCGGTCGGCCCCGGCCAGCAGGGGCTCCCACCACGCCGCCAGCTCCCCGACCAGGTCGGTGTGCCCCCCGGGCCCGGAGCCGGCACCGGCCACGGGGGCGATCGGGCCCGCCACCGGGGCGGACAGGGCGTCGAGCTCGGGCCGGCGCCGCTCCCGGTAGGCCTCGAGGTAGGCCTTCTTGTCGGCGAAGATGGCGGCCACGGCGTCGTCGCCGACCGGCTGCCGCACCTCGAAGCGGCCCGGCCCGATCCGGGCCACGCTGCCGGGGATCATCAGGTGGGCGTTGGCCACGCCCCTCTCAGCCAGGTACTCGATGAACTGCACCTGGTCCACGAAGATGTTGGCCGGGTCGTTGCCGAGGTCGTTCAGCCCGAACAGCTCGTCGTCGAGGAACGCCGGCGGTCCGGCGAAGGGCACCACCCGGGCGGCACCGACCTCTCTCACGTAGCGCAGGGCCCGGGCCATCTGGTTGGCCCGCTTGGCCCGGCCCGCCCGGTCGGCCTCCTCGGGGTCCATCCGGTAGGCCATCGGGTACCAGATGGCTCCTGAGTACTGCAGGAGGTGGAGGTCGTAGGGGCCGAGGGCGCCGAGGAGGTCGATGTCGGGCGGCCGGCAGTCGTTCTGGTCCAGCACGACCGCCTGGCCGTCGTCGACGGCGATGGTCGAGTCACCGAGGGGCCCGTCGGCCGGCGTGGTCGCCGTGCAGATGGCCACCCGCACCCCGTCCAGGTCCACGGGCTCGCCGTCGGTGGTCTGCACGAAGCGGCTGAAGCCCAGGCCCTCCAGCGCCCGCCTCATCTCGTCGAGGGGGAACTCGGGCAGCAGGACGACCGTGGACTTGTCCACGTGCCCGGCCAGGAAGGCGGCGTCGAAATGGTCCTTGTGCAGGTGGGAGAGGTAGAGGTAGGTGGGCCGGCGGATCACGTCGAGGTCTACAGTGGAGTTGTCGGGGAAAGGAAACCACGACCCGAAGTAGGCGGCGTTGAACCACGGGTCGCACAGCACCGTGGTCTCCCCCGTCGTGATCCACAGGCCGGCGTGCCCCGTCAACATCACTTCCATCGACCGGAGGCTACCGACTGGGGCCGGCCGGCGACCGGGGACGGGGCCGGCGACCGGGGACGACCGGGGACGGGGCCGGCGACCGGGGACGACCGGGGACGGGGCCGGCGACCGGGGACGGGGCCGGCGACCGGGGACGGGGCCGGGGACCGGGGACGGGGCCGGGGACCGGGGACGGGGCCGGGGACCGGGGACGGGGCCGGGAC
>JBOGGP010000287.1:0-3163 GCA_050744105.1 Acidimicrobiales bacterium | reverse complement strand
CTGGCCAACGAGCGGGCCGGGCCGGGAACGCCCACCGTCCACCCCAACGACCACGTCAACGCGTCCCAGTCGTCCAACGACGTCTTCCCCTCGGCGGTCCACGTGGCCGCCTCCGCAGGTGTAAGCCGGGACCTGATCCCGGCCCTGGACCACCTGGCCGGCGTCCTGGAGGAGCGGAGCCGGCGTTTAGCCTCGGTGGTCAAGGCCGGCCGGACGCACCTGATGGACGCCACGCCGGTGACCCTGGGCCAGGAGCTCGGGGGCTACGCGGCAGCGGTCAGGTTGGGAATCGAGCGTCTCGGGGGGGTGCTCGGGCGCCTGGGCGAGCTGCCGCTGGGCGGCACCGCCGTGGGCACGGGGCTCAACGCCCCTCCGGGCTTTGCCGCCGCCGCCGTCGCTCGGCTGGCCTCCGAGGAGGGGCTGGCCCTGCGCGAGGCCGGCAACCACTTCGAGGCGCAGGGCTCGCGCGATGCCCTGGTAGAGGCCTCGGGCGCGCTGCGCACGGTGGCCATCTCCCTCTACAAGTGCGCCACCGACCTGCGCTGGATGGCCAGCGGGCCGCGCGCCGGCCTGGGCGAGATCCGCCTCCCCGACCTCCAGCCGGGCTCGTCGATCATGCCGGGCAAGGTCAATCCGGTGATCCCCGAGGCCGTGTCCCAGGTGGTGGCCCAGGTGATCGGCAACGACGCTGCGGTGGCCTTCGCCGGCGCCGCCGGGAACTTCGAGCTCAACGTGATGCTGCCGGTCATGGCCCGAAACCTGCTGGAGTCGATCCGGCTGCTGGCCTCGGCCAGCCGGCTGCTGGCCGACAGGTGTGTCGCCGGCATCGAGGCCGACGCGGAGCGCTGCCGGGCCTACGCCCAGTCCTCGCCGGCCCTCGGTACCGCCCTCAACCCGCGCCTCGGCTACGAGCGGGTGGCCGAGGTGGTCCAGGCTGCCCTGGCCGAGGGAAAGGACCTGCGTACCGTCGTGGTCGAGCGGGGCCTGCTGAGCCAAGCGGAGGCAGACGCTGCCCTCGACGTCGATGCCATGGCGAGAGGGGGCATGGTCGAGTACTAAGCGTAGCTAAGTGGCTGATGGCTCGGGCCCTTCTGGCTCGGCCCGGAGCGCCGGGACCCCGGCGTGACGAGCCAGGACGTCGAAGTCGCGATCGTTGTGGAGCACTGGGACGCCGGTCCGGAGAGCCACTGCCCCGATCAGGCAGTCGGTGAGCGCCCGGACCGTCTCTCCCGCCTGCCGGCAGGCCCGGTACTGGTGGGCGGCCGACTCGTAGCTGGCCAGTCCTTCCACCGCGACGTGGTCACATCGGGCCAACATGCGGCGGAGACGCTGCAAGTGCCCCTCGTCGCGTGCGCCGGCCAGCACTTCCATGACCACGACGTCGGTCGTATGGAGCGGAGCGTGGTCTTCCAGCAGCTGACGAACCGCACGATGGGTGTCGCTGCCGGTAGCGCGGAGGAACTCGATCCACGCCGAGGTGTCGACCAGGGTCACCCGACCGCCTTGCGGTCCCGGCGCAGCCCGTCGAGATCGCCTTCCCAGCCGGCACCCTCCATCGCCAGGGCCTCGTCCTTGGTCATCGCCTCACCCACCAGCCGTCGCAGCGCCAGGTCGACCGCGGCACGCTTCGAAGGCAGGCCATAGCGGCGCATCGCCCTGCTGACCAGGTCGTCGTCGATCTCGATGTTCGTCCGAGCCATGACACCACCATACACCTATGTGTGTAGTGGCCCTCGACGGGACCGTTCGTCGAGGGGGGCGCTACCGTCGGCGGGATGCAGCTAGGCGCGTCCAACGTCTCGGTGGGCTTCGACCTGCTCGTCATGGCCCACCTGATCTGCGTGATCGGTGGCTTCGGGTTCCTGGCCTACAGCGGGGCGTTCTTGAACCTGGCCCGCCGGCGTGGGGGCGATTCGGCCGCCGGAGCCCTCGGGGTCAACCGGGACCTGTCGACGCTGGCCGAGCTGCTGATCGTGGGGGCTCTCGTCTTCGGGGTGGCGGCGGTGGGGACCAGCCGCCAGTTCCACTTCAGCCAGGCTTGGGTGGGTGCGGCCATGGGGGGGTGGCTGGCTGCCATGGCCATCCTGCACGGATGGATCCGGCCCAACCAGCGAAAGTTCGCCCTGCTGGCCGACCAGTTGGCCGCCGCCGCCGCCGAGGCGGGGACGACGTCGCCCGGGGTGGCCGCCCTCAACCGGGTCGAGCGGGCTGTCTCGCTCGGCTGGGGGGCGTTCAACCTGGTGGTTGTCGCTGTCGTCTACCTCATGGTCTTCAAGCCCGGCGCCTAGATGCACCCGATCGAGCGGCTCCGCTACGTCGCCCGGGCCGAGGGAGCCGACGCCAGCCTGGTGGCCGTCGAGGCCGCAGCCGCCCTTTGTGCGCTGGCCCGCAGCGAGCCCACCGGCCTGGTCCCCGCCTGCCGGCGCCTGGTCGGCCGTCACCTGGCGTCGGGCCCGGTCTGGTGGCTGTGCGCCCGGATCCTCTCGTCACCCGAGCCGGCGACCGAGGCCCGCCAGGCGGCCGCCGAGCTCGAAGCAGACGCCACCGGGAGCCATCTGGCTCAGGCCCTGCCCGAGGAGTCGACGGCGCTCGTGGTGGGCTGGCCCGAAGTGACCGCCGGCGCACTGCGCCGGAGGGGTGACGTCGAGGTCCTCGTGGCCGACGCCGGGGGAGAGGGCGCGGCGCTGGCCCGCCGCCTGGGCGAGGCGGGCAGCGAGGTGGCCTTGGTCCCCGACACCGGGGTGGCCGCCGCCGCCGTGGTGGCTGACCTGGTGCTGGTCGAGGCTCGGGCCGCCGGCCCGGGTGGTCTGCTGGCTGCGCCGGGATCCCACGCCGCGGCGGCGGTGGCGGGTGCCAGCGGTGTGCCCGTCTGGGCCGTCGCCGGCGCCGGCCGGGTCCTGCCCGGCCGCCTGTGGGAGGCGCTGCTGGCCCGCTTCGACTCCGAGGGCGAGCCCTGGGAACGGGACGGCGAGCTGGTGCCGGCGGAGCTCGTCGGCTGGTTCGTGGGCCCGCAGGGGCCGATGGCCCCCGCCGAGGGGCTGGCCGGGCCGACCTGCCCGGCCGCTCCCGAGCTGTTCCGCCCCGAAGCCTGAGCCGGCCCCGCACCACCCCGCCGGCCCGCACCCCGCCGGCCCGCCAGCCCGCACCCCCGCCGGCCCGCACC
>JBOGGP010000286.1:0-3170 GCA_050744105.1 Acidimicrobiales bacterium | reverse complement strand
TGTCTGGCGATGGCCCAGCGGTGCTCGTCGATGACGAGGCGGATGGGCTGGCGGGGGGCGGCGGGAACGGCGAAGCGGTCGGATCGTTTGGTTCGGGCCGCCCAGTCGAGGAAGTCGGCGACCCGAGGGGCGCCAGGTGGCCCCTCGGAGAGCCAGACGTCGATGTCGGCCTGGGTGGCGTCGGCTAGGTCGTGGCCTCGGGCGGCCAGGAACTCGAGGAGTGCCATGGCCTCGTTCAGGCAGGTCTTGGCGTGGCGGGTGGGGGTGCGCGCCGCCAGGTTGTTGTGCTCGGCCCGTCTGCGGGCGCGGCGCAGCAAGGCCCAGGTGGCGTAGGAGCGCAACAGGCGACGCCGGCGTGGGTCGTCCACGGTGGCGAGGCGGGCGTCGACCCACGCCTCGAGGCGGGCGAGCTCGTTGTCGCGGGGAGCGAGCACGCCGTGGGCGACGAGCAGGTGGCGTAGGTAGTCGGCGCCCCGGCGGCGGGGATGAGCGTCGAGGGACTCGTGGGTGGCGGCCAGGTTGGCGGTGGTGATCTCGGCGAGGATCGCGGCGGCGGCCGAGGAGCGCAGCCAGTTATGGGCGCTGTAGGGCTGGGGGGCGGCGACGATCGCCTCGTAGACCGGGCGCAGCGGGCCGTCGAGGTCACCGAAGACCCGGCGGGCCCGGGCGGCCAGCGCGCAGCGCCCGCAGTCGCCTTGGGCGTAGGGGCGGTCCTCGACCCCACAGGTTCGACAGGCGGCCAAGCCGGCGACACCAGCGCAGTCGGCGCAGCGGCGGGCCGCGGGCCCCGGTGGTGACATCAGCCGGCGGGTCGTCCCGCAGGACTCGCAGCGGCCCCGCCTCGACAGCGCAGCGCGATAGCAGGCCTCGCACACCGGCCCCTCCGGCCACTGGGCGCACGCCGGGTGCTGGCCGCCGCAGTGGGCGCAGCACGACCGGCGACGCGGCGAGCACGAGATGCAGACAGGACGCCCCACGGCGACGAAGTTGCACGGTCGGTCCCGCCCGCACACCCGACAGGACGCCACCGGGCCCTTAAAGCAGCTGTCGCAGATCTCGCCGGTGCCGCCGGTGGCACGCCGGGCGATGGGCCGTGTCCGCCCGCAGATAGAGCAGGCCCGGCGGGGGCGCGGAGCGCACACCGCGCACAGCGGCGCACCACCCGATCCCCGCCCGGCCACCGGCTTGACCACCCCGCAGGCGTCACAAGCGGTGGCGAGCTGGCGGCTCCGGCAGCGGGGGCAGACCCCGCCCTCTTTCGATGCGGTCAGCCTCGGATGCGCCCTCCCGCAGCGGGCGCAGGTCGCCTCGGGCAGAGTCGAGCCCCGGGCGCGCAGCTCGGCCACCAGCGCGCCTATCAACGGCGGCGTCCCCGCCCGCAACGCCCCAGGTCCCTCTGCCAATGCCGCCCCCAGCACAGCCAGGGCTCGCCCGCTGGTGGCGACAGAGTCGACCGCCGCGCTGATATCGCCGGCCGCCAGGCCCGGGTCCGCCTCGGCCACCCGGCGCGCCACACCCGTCGAGCGGCTCACCGCTCGGCGTCGGGAACGACCCTGGCCCGACGCGGGCGGATCTCGGCCACCGAGGACCGGGACCCGGCCTTCTTCGCCGGTGTCTTCGCCTCGGCGGGCACCGCCTCGACCAGCTCCGCCGTGGAGACCCCCAAGATGTCGCACAGCGCGGCCAGGGTCCTCAAGCTGAGCCGCTCGGGGACCTTGGCCACCAGCCTGTAGACCTGCTCGCGCGACAGCACCACGCCCCGCTCGGCCAACAACGGCACCAGATCCGAGGTGGCGAACATCCCCCGCTCGGCCATACGCACCCGCAGATGCCAGCGGTAGCCGATCTCACCTCGACGCCGGGGCGGGCTCACCGCCGTCCCTCCGCGTCGAAGGCCCGAGCCAGCGCCGAGCGCATCATCCGGTTGGTGTGATCGGAGCCGACGGTGGTGTAGATGGCGGTCGTCGACGCCCAGGCATGGCCGACCTGGTGCTGCACGAACAGCGGGTCAGCCCCGTCCTCGACCAGGTGGCTGACATAGGCGTGGCGCAAGCAGTGCACCGACAGCTCGGACGGCAGCCCTGCCTCCGCCCGCCACCCCGCCAGACGTTCGTCGATCCGCCGCGTCGAGATCCGCCCACCCCGCTCGGAGAGCCACAGCGCCGGCCCGCCGGCCGCCTCCCCATGCAATGGTCGCACCTCGTTGATGTACTGGCCGAGCGCCTCCGCCGCCCACGGCATCACCGTCGCCACCGCCCGCCGCCGGGGCGGGCTGCCCCGCATCGCCTTGCCGAAACGCACGTGACACACCCCCAGGTTCCCAAGCTCGGGGGCGGCCGGGTTGGGCCCGAAGTCCCCCACATCCAACATCGTCGCCTCCCGACAACGCAGCCCCCACCCGTAGATCACCTTCAACAGCGTCGCATCCCGAAACGCCCCCAACCATCCCTTGCGCGGCGACGACGCGGCGTCAGCGACCGCCGCGTCGGCCACGTCGAACAGGCCCTGCAGCTCCGCCCGGGAAAACGGACGCCGTCCCGGGCGGCCCTCGCCGCCCTCGGCCACATGGGCCGCCCGGTTCCACTCGTCGAGGATCTGTGCCGGCGCCGCCCCCACCCGCTCGGTGCACACATCGACCCACCCGTAGCGGGGATCGCACAAATAGTCCAGGAACAACGCCAGCGACCCCTGGTAGGACCGCACCGTCGAATGCGCCCAGCCGCCCTGAGCCACCCAGGCATCCGCCTGCGCCGAGGTCCACTCCCACGGCCAAGCCCCACTGAACGCCTGGAAACGCCGCACCACCCCCACCCGCAGCCGGGTGATCGTCGGGCTCAACCCGGCGAGCCGAGTGCTGACGGCACCACCCGTCGATCATCGACTCGAACAGCGCCGGCTCCGCCCGCAACGGCGTCGCCCCCTCCACCAGCACCAGCGCCGCCGACCCAGCCAATCTGGCCATCTCGAACTCCTCCCGGTTCAGGGCACCCGAAGCCTCACAATGCCACCAAGCGCAACACAATCAGAAGGCACAGTGTTGCATCTTGAAATCAGGCGCTGAGTGCGTCACCATGCTCCAACAATAGCATATTCAACCGCTCGGCCGGCTTCAACCAGTTGAGCGTTTCACGGGGACGGTTGTTCAGCAAGAACGCGACGTTGTCGAGATC